>DBHP01000096.1:0-21148 GCA_002295705.1 Candidatus Neomicrothrix sp. UBA825
GTCGCACCTCTCGGCTCATTGAGTATTACAGCTCTTTCGCCAACAACAGCGCCGGGGGCAATTGATGCTACAAGCTTCCCGTCTTTCTCGATGACAAGCTGCCCATGAACTAGCAAGAGAACCTCATTTCCAAATGCACCTTGATGCATGAGGATGGCCCCTTTCTTTACATCAATGCGAGTTGTTAGTCTGCAGAGTGTCTCAAGTTCTGACTGAGTCGCTGAGGCCGCGAAGGCAAAATCAGCGTATTGTAAGTGGTGAGTTGATTTTTTTGCCATTAGTAATCCTTTGGTCGGGGGGTCTGAAATTAGGACCATCAATATTCTGCCTTATTTATGCAGTTATTGCTCGTGAATAGGTGGTGTCTTTTGTCACTATGCAGGACGTCACAGTTTGAAATGGATCAACCACTGCTCAACGCTGTCAAACAAAAGTGCGAAAGTACTTCAATAAACGCCTATTCTAGAACTATGTCAGAAGATGAAATTATGTTTTGGGAGCGTGCGGGAAATCCTAAATTTGAAGCTTGGTTGAAAGCGGCTGAAGCTGTTGTAGGGGAGGGTAACATACAGCAAGTCTTACACTCTGATCTGGCAGGTGGTCTACATATAAACCCTATCTATACAAATGAGATGACTGAGGGGTTGTCGGATCAGGTGTCAGAAGGAGTTGGCTTACGCTCCTCAACTCCGGCCGGGAATATTGAAGGTTGGGATATCCGCCAACGCCATTGGATCACGGATGCTAGTTTGGCGAATTCACAAATGTTAGAGGATCTCTCTCGGGGAGCTAGGAGCATCGAGCTGGCAATTGAAAGGACTGAGACGATTCCGTACGGGGAAATTCTAGAAGGGGTATTGCTTGACATGGCAGGAATTGGTCTCTCATGCAGCCGAGAAAGCCTTTCAGCTGCTACTCAACTCATCAATCACCTATCGAATAAAATGCCAGAATCATCTGGAAATATTCTTGATCTCGGCGTTGACCCTCTCGGGGAACTATTAAGTGATTCACTTGGAATTAGTGAGTTTGAATCGTATCTCGCCAGCAGTGCTGAACTGGCAGCTCAAGTTTCTAATGACTTTACACAAGCAACTACATTCCGAGTTAATGGATTGAAATACGCTCAACTAGGTGCTGATACAGTTACAGAAATTGCTGGAGTTCTCTCAACGTTTATTACTTACTTGCGAGCGATGGAAAAAGCCGGTGTCGGGATAGAAACATCTTTGAAACAGTGTTTGATTATTGTCTCAGTGGGAACTGACCAATTTCTCGACATTGCTAAATTACGTGCCTTGAGACTTCTTCTAATGAATATAGGAAATGCTTGCGGGGTAAAGAACTTCCAAATGAAAATACAAGCCCAAACTTCAGATTATTTAATATCTCGAGATGACCCTTGGGTGAATCTGTTACGAACAACAGTTGGTTGTTTCTCGGCAGCCGCTGGAGGAGCTGATATCATTTGCATTCCTACATTTGACAGTGCTTTTGGGGTACCAAATGAATTTGGTTTGAGGCTAGCCAGGAACACACATCTAGTTCTTATGGAGGAATCAAATGTCCATCGGGTCATAGACCCTGCTGGAGGATCATGGTACGTTGAGTCGCTCACGGAAGACATAGCAGAAGAATCCTGGGAAAGATTACAGAATTATGAATCAAATGGAGGATTCACACAGCAAATTGTTTCGGGTTCGTATACTGACCAGGCCCATCTCTCAAGAGATAATTATAAATCTGAAGTGTTGTCTGATGAGAGGATCTTAATAGGTGTGAATTCATTTCGAGAGGAATTAGCAACTGAGCTCAAAAGAGATCCATATCCAAGATCAGACAATAATGGCAATAGTGAATATCTGAACTTTAGGATTTCTGACATATTAAACAATACTGAGGAGACGTAATGCCGGTTCCTGATTTCGGTTCAATTCCATTTTCTCCTCTTCCTGCAACCAATGGCGATAAAGCCCCCGACTGGGATGAGTCGGGCTCTGACTATTTGAACACAGTTAGACAACAACATATCTGGCATGCTCCCGAAGGAATTCCTATAAAGCCTCTTTATACGAAAGAAGACCTTCAATCCCTTGAGTTTGTTGATAGTTTGCCCGGGTTCCCCCCTTTTCTACGAGGCCCGTACCCAACAATGTATGTCAATCAGCCGTGGACAATCCGTCAATATGCTGGATTTTCTACGGCTGCCGAATCTAATGCCTTTTACCGTCGTAACTTAGCGGCTGGACAAAGAGGGCTTTCTGTAGCATTTGACCTACCAACCCATCGCGGATACGACTCTGATAACCCGAGAGTATCTGGAGATGTGGGTATGGCGGGAGTTGCTATTGATTCCATCATTGATATGAGGCAATTATTTGATGGTATCCCCTTAGATAAAATGAGCGTTTCAATGACGATGAATGGGGCTGTTCTTCCAGTTCTCGCTCTTTACGTCCTCGCTGCAGAAGAGCAAGGCGTATCTACAAAACAACTCGCCGGAACAATTCAAAATGACATTCTAAAAGAATTCATGGTAAGGAATACATTCATCTATCCGCCAAAACCCTCAATGCGAATTATTTCTGACATAATTGCGTTCACCTCAACGGAGATGCCAAAGTTTAATTCCATTTCAATATCGGGCTACCACATGCAAGAGGCAGGAGCGACACTTGACTTGGAAATGGCGTACACCCTAGCGGATGGTGTCGAATATATCCGCTCGGGGCTTGGTGCAGGTTTAGATATAGATGCCTTTGCTCCTCGATTAAGTTTCTTTTGGTGCATCGGCATGAACTTTTACATGGAGATCGCTAAATTAAGAGCAGCTCGGCTACTTTGGACAAAGCTTGTTAGCCAATTTCAACCTAAGAATCCTAAATCACTATCCTTGCGGACTCATAGCCAGACCTCCGGATGGAGCCTAACTGCACAAGACGTTTACACGAATATTATAAGGACCTGTATTGAAGCTATGGCAGCTACACAAGGGCACACGCAATCCCTTCATACAAATTCATTTGATGAAGCCTTAGCTCTTCCATCAGAATTCTCCGCCAGAATTGCAAGGAATACACAACTTTTCCTTCAGCATGAATCAGGCACTACACGGGTTGTTGACCCTTGGGGAGGTTCATATTACATTGAACGTCTCACCAGTGATCTAGCTAACCGTGCATGGAAACACATATCGGAAATAGAGGATGCTGGAGGGATGGCAAAGGCAATTGACCTTGGAATTCCCAAATTAAGAATTGAAGAAGCAGCTGCGAGAACACAGGCAAGAATTGACTCAGGAGTTCAACCGGTCATTGGAGTAAATAAATTCAGACTTGATACGGAAGATGATGTGGAGATACTTCAAGTTGATAACCGTGAGGTAAGGCAACAACAAATTCAACAACTCGTGGAGTTAAGAGATACAAGAGATGAACAGGCATGCCAAGACGCGCTTGAACGGCTAACAAATGGAGCTGCACAAGACGGGAACCTGCTTGCCCTGTCCATCGATGCCGCCCGAGAGTTTGCTACCGTTGGAGAAATCAGTGATGCTTTGGAAAAGGTATTCGATCGACATAAATCTCAAATACAAATAATTTCAGGAGTGTATCGTAGCGAAGTGGGAGAAAATAACGAGCAAATAGAGTTAGTGCGATCAGAGACTAAAGAATTTGCAAAAAATCACGGTCGCAGGCCAAGAATCCTAGTAGCTAAAGTAGGGCAGGATGGCCACGATCGAGGGCAAAAAGTTATAGCTACAGCGTTTGCCGATTTAGGCTTTGACGTTGATATTGGGCCTTTGTTCCAGACCCCCGAAGAAGCTGCCAAACAAGCTGTCGAAGCTGACGTCCATGTCGTTGGTGTCTCTTCTCTAGCTGCAGGTCACTTAACGCTTGTTCCCGAGTTAAAAGCCGAACTTAATGCTCTTGGACGTGACGACATTCTTATCGTCGTAGGTGGTGTAGTGCCACCGCAAGACTTTCAAGAACTATACGATGCCGGCGCAACTGCCATTTACCCACCTGGAACTGTCATATCTGATGCAGCCATTGATCTTCTAAAGTCGATTAGCTAACTATGCAAGATAATGAGCTGGAACTCATCACGACCGGTGTTCTTTCAGGAGACCGAACTTGGGTATCAAAGGCGATAACACTTGTTGAGAGCTCGAGCACTTCAGATCTGGAGACTGCTCATAACCTTCTAAAAGCTATAGAGTCGCGAACCGGAACAGCCCTTCGCGTGGGCATAACCGGCTCTCCCGGAGTTGGGAAAAGTACATTCATTGACGAATTAGGAAGTTACTTAACGTCAATAGGACACAAAGTAGCTGTGCTTGCAGTCGACCCATCAAGCTCAATCTCTGGAGGCTCAATACTCGGCGATAAGACAAGGATGGATCGCTTATCTACCGACCCGAATGCCTTTATTAGACCTTCACCATCTTCAGGGATTCTAGGAGGGGTCTCAAGAGGAACCCAGAAAACTATGCTTATTCTGGAAGCAGCCGGCTTTGATGTGATTTTAATAGAGACAGTAGGGGTCGGCCAGAGCGAAGTCACTGTATCTGAGATGGTAGATTTCTTCCTACTACTGTTATTACCAGGGTCCGGAGACTCTCTTCAAGGGATAAAGAAGGGAGTTCTGGAGTTAGCAGATCTGATTGCAGTCAATAAAGCGGATGGAGAAAATGAATTACGGGCTAAACAATCAGCGCGTGATTACCAATCAGCTATGACATTATTATCAAATGCCGGGTCTCATTGGGCTACCCCTGTCCTCACTTGTTCGGCGTTAACAGGTCAAGGAGTTTCTATCATTTGGGACCATATAAATGATCACTGTATACATGCTCAAGAGACCGGTGCTTGGGGTAAGCGAAGGTCACAACAAAAGATTCGATGGATGTGGTCTATGATTGAAGATCAGCTAATACATAACTTGAGAAATGAAGCGTCCATAGCAGAAACAGTCTCCGAAACTGAAGAGCAAGTATTGAATGGTGATCTTTCTGCTACCGAAGCAGCAAAAGCGATACTCACTTTATTTAAAGAATCATCATAAAAGGAGCTCAAGCCCGATGCTTTCGCACCGGGCTTGGCTTGATTCCAGTTGGGGGACTGGAGAACTAAAAGTCGTCAGAAAATTCAACTTCTCCTTCAACTCCGACTTGGTAGGCAGTTACAGTTTTCTCAAAGAAGTTTGTTAGTTCTTGAACGTCTTGTAATGTCATAAAGTCAAACGGGTTTTTTGAACCATATATTGGTTCAATTCCTAATTGTTGAAGTCGAGAGTCAGCAACAAACTGAAGGTATTCGCGCGTGTCGGAAAGACTCATTCCAGTAATCCCGCCTCCGAGAACATCATCTGCAAATTTCATCTCACAATCTACGGCCTCGCTTAACATTTTTTTAATATCTTCAACTAAATCTGTTGTCCAAAGTTCTGGTTGTTCATTTCGAACCGTTCGGACGACCTCAAATGCGAAATTCATATGGGCACTTTCATCTCTGAAGACCCAATTTGTTCCCGCTGCTAGTCCATTTAACAAACCTTTGTCCCTCAGGAAATATACATATGCGAAGGCAGCAAAGAAGAAGAGTCCCTCTATACAAGCAGCAAAGCAAATTAGATTTCTTAGAAAGGTGCGTTGCTCGTCTTCGTTTGTTAGCTTGTCTAGCGACTCCATCGTTCCCATCCATTTAAAGCAAAAATCTCCCTTTTGCTTGATTGAGGGGATATTGTGAATAGCCGCAAAAGCCTCTTCGCGCTCTTTCATGTCTGGTATGTAAGAATCCAATAGTGTTAGATAGAACTGGACGTGAAGGGCTTCTTCGTAAAGTTGCCTACTTAAGTACATTCTGGCTTCAGGGGCATTGATATGTTTATATAGATTCAGTACGAGGTTATTAGAAACGATTGAGTCTCCTGTAGCGAAAAATGCTACTAGTCGACTGATTAGGTGCTTTTCACTTGGTTGCATGTTCCTCAGATCGACATGATCATCAGCGAAATCTATCTCGTCTACAGTCCAAGTATTTTTAATAGCGTCCTTATACATATCAAAAAATACTTGGTATTTCATTGGTCGTAGTGTGAGGTTGAAGCCAGGGTCCAAGATGTTATCTGGTCGGGCTGCAGGGTTTATTTCAACATCACTCTGCTGATCTGATTGTAATTCGTTGGGGTCAACTGAATAACTATTTTCGTTGGCAAGGGCCATTTCTGTAATATCCTTTACTTGTTTCCGGTTATTGGCATGAGTCGCATGATTCGGGGTTTTCTAGTGAACAAGCGAGCTCTTCGGATGTTTTATTAGTTAGCCCATCCCCCCCTGATGGTATTGGGCTTGAAGTATTGACTGTAGTTTGATTAATTCGCGTAGCGGGGCGAGACCTTAGGTAGTAAGTTGTCTTAATTCCTAACTTCCAGGCAAACATATACATAGAGCTAAGTCGGTTTATCGTTGGTGATTCCATGAAAAGGTTTAATGATTGACTTTGGTCTATGTAAGCGCCTCTGTCAGCAGCCATTTCAATAAGGGATTTCATTGGTATTTCCCACGCTGTTCGATATACAGATTTCAAGTCATCAGGGATTCTTTCAATTGCTTGCACAGAACCCTCATTCCGGATTAGTTCTGTTTTCATTTCTTCATCCCATAGGTTTCGCTCTTGCAACTCATGGACAAGGTACTTATTAATTTGCATAAATTCACCCGAAAGAGTTTCGCGTTTAAATAAATTAGAAACCTGGGGTTCAATACACTCGTAGCATCCAGCTATTGAAGCAATTGTTGCAGTAGGAGCTATGGCTATCATCAGCGAGTTTCGTAACCCGTGCTCTGAAATTCTTTGACGTAGGCCACTCCAACGTTCGTGATCTGTTGGTTCAACACCCCAAAGATCAAATTGGAGGTCTCCTTTGGCAGCTCGCGTCATTTCAAATGTGTCATGAGCACCATTCTTTTCAGCGAGTTCAGTTGATGCCCATAGAGCATTGAAATATATTTCTTCGCTTATTCTTGCTGATATTTCTTTTGCTTCTTCAGAGTCAAATGGAATCTGCATTTTGAAGAATACGTCTTGTAGGCCCATCATTCCCAAGCCGACTGGTCTCCATTGGCTATTAGAGTTACCTGCCTCGTTAATTGGGTAGAAATTTATATCTATCACACGGTCAAGAAATGGGATTACCTGCCTTACAGTTTTTCCTAATTCTTCATAATCAAATGCTGCTATTTCATCAGAACTGACGAATGATCCGAGGTTCAGAGACCCTAAGTTGCATACAGCTGTTTCTGATTGGTTTGTTACTTCGATTATTTCAGTGCATAGGTTTGATAAATGCACTACACGAGTACCACCGTCGTAATCATTCTCAGATTTATTATCAGAGGTTTGGTTGCATTTTTGATTTGAAGAGTCCTTGAACGTCATCCAACCATTGCCGGTTTCGGCTAATGTCCGCATCATTTTTAGATAAAGATCTTGAGCATCCACTTGTCGTTCGTATAGTTCTGCTTCTTCTGCCTCAATGTATGCTTTTTCAAACTCTTCGCCAAATAAGTCAGTTAGATGAGGAACCTTTTTGGGGTCGAATAAGCTCCATTGCCAGTTATTCTCAACTCGCTTCATGAAGAGGTCCGGCACCCAGTTTGCAATATTTAGGTTGTGGGTTCTTCTTGCATGGTCTCCAGTATTTTGTTTGAGCTCTAGAAATTCTTCTATATCGTCATGCCATGTTTCAAGGTAGATACATGCAGCACCTTTTCTTCTTCCCCCTTGGTTTACGGCGGCTACTGAGCTATCCAGGGTTTTTAACCAAGGGACTATACCATTTGAGAGTCCATTAGTGCCTTTGATAAGGCTTCCTTTACTCCTTATCCGATGCCATGCTACTCCGATACCACCAGCGAATTTTGAGAGTTGGGCGATGTCTGTATATCGCTTGTAGATTCCTTCAAGTGAATCTTCAGGGGAATCTAATAGGTAGCAGCTTGAGAGTTGTTGGTGAGTAGTTCCAGAATTAAAAAGTGTGGGGCTGGAAGGAAGATAGGCTAGAGAAGACATTAAGTCATAGAATGCGACCGCTTCATCAACATTTTGGGAAAGTCCGCAAGCAACTCGAAGAAAGAAATATTGTGGCGTTTCTATCACATCTCTAGTCTCTGGATGTCGTAGGAGGTAGCGGTCGTAGACTGTGCGGAGCCCGAAGAATTCAAAGTTCCTATCTCTGCCTGAATTTATTGCTGCGTTAAGGGTGGAGGCATTGTCAAGTACGAAAGCCAACGCGTTGTCACCTATTACACCAAGTTCGTGGCCTCTTATGACTGATTCAGTAAACCATGGAATGTTTTGGTTTCGTACTTCTTTATCTATGTATGTCGCTAATAGGCGTCCAGCAAGTCTTGAGTATCGAGGTTCTTCAACAATTAATCCAGCAGCTGTTCGTATTGATAATTCATCAAGTTCTCTTGTAGTCGCTCCATCTGCAAGGGCTGATATTGTTCGTGTTGCGACTCGCATAGGGTCTACCCCCATGAGCCCTTCAGCACAACGTGCAACAGCGTTTACGATTTTATTGACATCTACTTCTTCGAGGTCTCCGTTTCGTTTACGAACGCGCATTGTCGTACTTTGTTCAGACTTAGCTTTTGCCCCGTTCTCGTTGTCAGGTCCGGATCCTTCAATTTCGGTTGGTCCGGTTATGACCTGAACGTTACCTTCGTCATTTCCATCGAGTTTTTCTTCTGTTGTTTGTTTTCTTTTTTCTTTCTCAATGGATGGTTCTGATAGTGCCATCGTTTCTCCTAAATGTCCCCAACTAGAAAACCAGTTCAATATGGTTCCTGCTCTGAATTCTCTTCCGCTACTTATGGATTCAAGAATTCAGTTGCCCAACCGCTTTTCTTCATTAAAAAGTGGTTGGAATATAATTACAGCCGTGTAACTACACCTGTGTCAATAGTTGTTGGATATTTTTTAGTTTTTTTCATTCGGAGATAAGAAGGTTGTGTTCCGAGATGATGATTCCGTCAGCGTCCGAGTAGATCCAACTGCCGGGTCTTATAGGAACCTGTGCAATAGTTAGCTGGATATCGGCTTGCCCTCTATTCTTTTTGGTACTTTTCCTGGGGTTTGTTCCAAGAGCTTTTATACCTATGGGCATCTCTGCGATGACTGCCGAGTCTCTGATGTATCCATTCACAATTATGCCAGCCCACTCATTTTCTATTGCCAGCAGCGCTAATTGGTCGCCGACTAAAGCGCAGGCTCGGGATGCTCCTCCGTCTATTACAAGAACTTGGTGATTTCCTTTTGTTTCTAGTGCTTGACGAACTAAAGAATTATCCTCCGGTGCGTGGATTGTTTTCGCCTTACCAAAGAATGTCAACACTTCACCAAAGGAAAGGAAATTTTCCATAAGCACAATTGACTCAGGGTATTCATCAAGGAGGTCAGCTGTTGAGAACGACTGCATGCTCAAGTTTTAGCAGGGATGGTGTCCGGAAGCACGTTTAATTCAGTAGCTTTTACAGAGGCCCAGATTGTGTTCCCTAAGGCGATCTCCAATTCCTGAAATGATGAAAGCGTAATTGTTGCATGGCAATCAAACGAGCCGCTCAATTTAACTTTGATCAAATTATCTTTTCTATCAAGACCAGCAATCGAAGTCTTCCATTTGTTGCGAGGAGAACCGGTTGGGGGCGAAAGGTGTAGTGAGACAGCTGAACTAGGGAAACTTATTTGTACGTTTCCGGAGTGATGTTGAGGCAATTGGAGAAGTTCGCCACCATCAGACTTAAATTCAAGACCTGTTGCTACTCCTGAGATCAGGTTAAGATCAAAAAACTTGCTGAGCCATGGGCTTGCAGGCTGATGAATGATTGACTCTAAGTCACCAAACTGAATGACATTATTGCGTTCAAGAGCAATAATATAATCTGACAGTTTGAGGACTTCAACAGGGTCATGGGAAACGAGCAAGAGTGAGGTATCTAACCTCCGAAGTGTCTGATGGATTTGATTTGCTGATTCGACGTCAAGTGCTGACGTAGGTTCATCAAGCAACAGTAGCTTTGGTCGCCTAGTTAGAGACCTAGCTAGGGAGACGCGTGCGGTCTGTCCTCCTGATAATTGACTTGGATACTTATCTTTGAGTTTCGACAAGCCAAAATTTTCCAGGGTTTCACGAGCAAGCGAACGAGCATTTCTTTTTGAATACCCTTTCGCTCGGTAGGGGAAAGCGACGTTATCTTCAACTGTTAGATGAGGAAACACGCTTCCCCCCTGATGTTGCAAGACAAGTTTTCTGAGATGCGGAGGAACGAAGAATTCTGAAATTGGTTCGTCGTAGATGACTTCATCAATTTTTAGAGAACCTGATAACAGACGTTCATGGCCGGCAATCAAGCGCAATAATGTTGTCTTTCCCGATCCGTTTGGACCTATGATTGCTATCCGTTTATGAGCTCCTGTTTTGAATGAGTACTTGAATTCTTCTGCTCCAAGTTTTGTCTTCCCTGATAGATAGATCCCTGTCATCGCCGACCCAGCCAATTCCCTCGGAGTGTGATAAGAACAGACAGAGAGATCACCACCATGAGCATGCCGATCACCATTGCCCTCTCAGGATTTGTTTCTAATGCCACAAATAGTTGCAACGGCAGTGTCCGCGTTTGTTCGGGGTTATCACCTGCAAATGTAATCGTCGCACCGAACTCACCAAGCGCTCTTGCCCATGAGAGGGCGATGCCGGCTAATATCGAACTTCGTAACATAGGAAGAGTCACTGTGAAAAAGGTTCTTATCGGAGTAGCTCCTAAATTGAGAGACGCTTCCTCCAATTTTGGATCTAGTTCAGTAGCGGACGACTCAATGGATAAGACGAAGAAAGGTAGCGCTACGAACGTCGCAGCTATTATCGCTCCTGCAGTTGTGAAAGGAAGGGTTATCCCAAACCAGCTATTTAATTTTTCACCTATGAAACCTTTCCTTCCCAGTGCAAACAATAATGCGGTTCCTCCGGCGACCGGAGGGAGAACCATTGGCAAAAGGACAACTGCTCTCACGATTTTTAATCCTCTAAATTCGACTTTAGCCAAAATCCAACCGAGTGGAATGCCTAAGATCACACAAATGAACGCGGAACTTGTTGCAATAATCATTGAAAGACTGATAGATCGCATAACAGTCTCCTCTGTCGCTATTTGAGCAAAAGATGACCAGGGGGTGCGCTGAGCCAAGCCAAGAAATGGGATTGCGAGTAAAGCAAAACCTAAAGTAGCTATTACCAAAAGACTAAAAGGTGCCGTTCGATGCCTTGTTTTCATCACTCGGGCTCCCCGAATCCAAGACGATTTAGGATTCCTTGCCCGGTGGAAGATAAAATGAAATCAACGAACTCCGCAGCGGGAGGCTTTGCGTTGTCAACTATCGCAATCGGATATCTAGTTTTTGTCTGTTCACTTTCTTTGATTGGAATTGGAACAACTCGGTTTGTCACATCAGTGACGTAAACGATTCCTGCATCAACTTCCCCTAATTCTACTTTCGTTCTGACAGACCTTACATTCGGTTCCCACGTCGCTGGTTGAATTTCAATGGGTAGTGATGTGGTGATTTCTTTAGTGAGACGGCCGCATGGAACTTGTTCTTGGCAAAGAGCGACTTTTTTCCCCTCAAAGTCAGAAATTCCCTTTATTGATGCCGGATTTCCAACGGGTGTAATGATGGTCAAGTAGTTTGTGGCAAAAATAGTCTCATCATGCTGGGTAAGGCGACCAGACTGCTTAACTCGTTCAAACGTCTCCTCGTCGGCAAGCGCAATTACATCCGCTGGGGCGCCATCTTCAATCTGAACTGCTAATGATGAGCTCCCAGCAAATGAAAGGCTAACTTTAGTACCTGTTTTGCTTTCAAACTCATCAGCTATCTCCTCAAATGCTTCTGTTAGTGATGCCGCTGCCAGTACTCGTAGAGAGTCACCTGATGTAGAGCACGACACATTAAAGAATAATGCAGCAACACCCAGACATATGCTTGCGAATAGTTTCATTCTAGAAATTGCCCTTCGAATAAAATCAGGGGAGTTCAACAACAACATTTGTTGACTTGATAACTGCCGCAGCAATAACTCCAGGTTTTAGTTTCATTGCCTCTGCGGCCTCCGAAGAGATTAAAGACACTATTCTCTGACCGCCTGCTTGTATCTCAACTTGAGCCATTACATTGTCTCTCTTCACATTTGTAACGAGACCTAAAAATCGATTTCGGGCAGATAAATGCGTGGTAATCGAGGGATCATTGTCAGAATCAGTTAAGAATCTGGCGAGATCTGCCCCCTTGATTATTCTGTGCCCTCCGCTGGTTCTGCTGGATGGAATTTTTCCTTCGTCTATCCATATCCTCACCGTGTCAATACTCACGGCAAGGAGATTGGCTACTTGGCCAATGCGTAAATCACTCATAATTACCTAAAAATGCATTTTTCATAGCTTTATTCTAATAAAATCTATGAAAATACCATAATAAAATTTAAAATTTCTAAACTTATAAGAATATTTAAGTTCGGCGATAATTTTTTTTGTGACCATCACCAACGACAAAGACCGGACTCTCTACGATTTCTCTATGTCCTTTGATCTAATTCCTTTACAATCTGTAAGTGATGACCTAATTGATGCATGTGGCAATGACCCAGGTCAGATTTGTGAATGGGTTTATGATGCGTCAGGAAATGCAACGCTTTCATCAATAATCGGGTGGGCCGTCGATAAACCATTGACTATTCTTATCGTTCTGTTGGTGGCCTTCATAGGCTCAAGAATTGTTAAGAGAGCTATCATCCATTTTGGTGAACGTCTCACTGCTGAAAGAGAAAATCGAGCGCTTGCACAGTTACAGAAAATAAAAGGAATCGAAAAGATTACAGACAAAGTTCGGGCCAGCAATGTCCTTCAGGGTGAGCAATCAGACCTAAGAACAAAAGCAAGAACTGAAACTTTAACTTCCGTTCTCTCAAGTATTGCTAATTTAGTAATCTGGACAGTAGCCGTGCTCATTTCGCTTGGTGAGATAGGTATAAATCTCGGACCACTAATTGCAGGTGCTGGTATTGTCGGAGTAGCAGTAGGATTTGGCGCCCAATCTATCGTCAAAGACTTCCTATCTGGAATGTTTATGCTTGTCGAGGACCAATATGGAGTAGGTGATTCCGTCGATGTTGGACTCGCCTCTGGAACAGTGGAAAGGATGACTCTCAGAACGACAATACTCAGAGACACAAACGGAAGTGTATGGTATATCCCAAATGGTGAAATAGCGCGAGTGGGGAATCGATCACAGGTTTGGTCAAGAGCTGTATTGGATATAGACGTCGCTTATGATACTGATTTGAGAAAAGCACAACAGGTCATGCAAGACGTCGCCGATGGTCTTTGGCACGATGATAGCTTCGTTGAGGGAGATATTATTGAGCAACCTAAAGTTACCGGAGTTCAGAATCTTGGAATTGATGGTATCACTCTTCGACTGGTTGCGAAGACAGACCCATCCGAACAATGGGCTGTGGCACGTGAACTAAGGATTCGTATTAAAGAAGCATTTGATTCGGAAGGTATCGAGATACCATTCCCACAGCGGACTGTATGGGTTAAACAAGAAAAGTAAATTGACGCTAATCCAAGTTAGCTAGAGAACGTTCTGCAGCCTCAAGATCTGCTTCCGCTAAAGCAAGTAAGCTTCGTGTTTCCTCAATGACTTCTGGTTTAGCATTCGAGAGATAACCTTCGTTGCTCAATCGTCCTTTGAAGCCACTAATTTGTTTTTCCTTATCAGCTATCAGTTTTTCAAGACGACTTTTTTGAGCATCTAAGTCAATATCACTTTCTAATCCTGAGATTTTTATTTCCGTTCCTTCAAAAGTAATGACAGTTGAACCATCAGACGGAGCTTCCATTAGTGGTTTGACTTCCCCGATACCCGCAAGAGTCTGAACATATCCATTTACTCTGTCGAGTAGGTTAAGTACCGTACTCGGGGCATAAAGTTCAATCGTTTGCTTTGGTTTGACTCTTTGTTCTGCCCTCGTAGACCTGACGAGCGACACGAGTTGGTCAGCACTGTTGAAGTCACTGATGAGAGAGGTCGAAAGGCTTTGAGTTATCTCAATTTTTGGCCATGAAGCGGTCGCAAGTATCTCTGTATCAGGCAGCTCAACACCTCCGACAGTGGAGCTTGTTGCTTGACGAACGTGCGGCCAAAGAGCTTCCGTTACAAACGGGCAAACCGGATGCATGATTCTCAACACAGAATTAAGAAGGTTAGCTAGAACCATTTGCTGTTCAGGGTCACTATCAATAGTTGGCTTCACAGCTTCCAAATACCGATCGCAGACGTCGTGCCAAACAAAATCATAAAGCGTGTCAGCAAAAATATTAAATTGATATTTCTCTATTGATTCATCTAATTTGCGGACTGTTTCATCTAGTCGTGCAAAAATCCATTTATCTATGAACGGCCTATTTGCTAGATCAATGTTCGCAACGAGCTCTTCATCGATTCTGTTTAATGCAAACCGGGTTGCGTTCCAGAGCTTGTTGGCGAAATTTCTTCCTAAATCAAATTTAGATGAGGTGTTCCTCGCCAGCGGTATCTGTTCATTAGGTTCAGCAACCCCGGAAGCAGCGCCGTAAGCGCTGACCATTTGCTTGCTGTCATCTTGTGGTGATACCTGAATAGGGCCAGCAACCAGATGACCCGCTTGGGTGCGCACGAATTCTGGTTCAAAGGATACTCCTGAGTGCGGGCATACCATTTCAACAGGCATTCGAACATCTTGAGTATCAGTTGTCATTTGCACCAGAGTAAATCGCATTGCATCTGCACCATGGCTGAAGATTATGTCTCGAGGGTCGACTCCATTACCTAGGCTTTTCGACATCTTTTGACCATGGCCATCTTGAACCATTGCGTGAATGAAAACGTCCTTGAAAGGGAGGCGTCCGTTGAGGAAGTAACGATTAAACATGACCATCCTGCTTACCCATAAGGTAATGATCTCCCGAGCAGTTGAAAGCACAGATGTGGGATTATAGAAATCCAGCAAACCCTCAGTTTCAGGGAAGTCTTCAGGCCAAGGCCATCCCATCGTTGATAAGGGCCACAGAGCTGAAGAGAACCAAGTGTCGAGCACATCCGGATCACGTTCAAACCCTTGATCCTCGAGAAGGTCGATCAAATCAGATTCTGAAATACTTTCAGACCTTTCCAGTCGCTGTAAGGTGCTCTGTGGGGGTACGCAAATAGATTCTTCTATTAGGCCCTCTTCTGTTCGTCGTATTTTGTGCGCAGCACCTCTTCGTACCCACTCGCTGTCAGCTACTGCACAATCATTCTTGTTTGCTTCGAATTCAGTTCCATTTTCTGGGACTGTTCTTACCCAAACTGGTATTTGATGCCCCCACCATAATTGTCTTGAAATACACCAGTCTCTAATTCCCTCGTGCCAGGAGTAATATGTTTTGGCATATCTCTCAGGGAAAAAAGTTAATCCCCCGTCCCCATCACCTTTGCTTCGGCCTTCGACATCCTGAGGAAGATCTGGAGCCTGAGAGGGGTCTTGCGCCCGCAAAGCAGAACCGCGTAACTTATCATCTGTAACGGCAACGTACCATTGGGAACTCAGCCACGGTTCTATGGGTACGTGGCTTCTATACGAATGACCAACAGAATGAGTGTAGGGCTTCACATCAGCAAGTAGGTTATTCTGACTAAACCAGTCAATGATTGCGGTGCGAGCATCATCTCTGCTGAGACCAACAAACGTTTTAGCTTCTTTCGAAGCATCATCCCATCCGTAACTCTCCGATATTGATGCGTCAGGAGCCATAACGTTAATAACATCCAAATTATGTCTTGTACCTATCTCCCAGTCATTGGGATCATGTCCAGGTGTTACTTTAAGAAATCCTGAAGCAAATTGCGCTTTTGGATCGTTGCTATCAGAATCTGCCATGATTACATAGTCGTCAGCAATGATAGGAATCAATCTTCCAACAATAGGCAAACGAATCAGTTTACCTATGAGTTCTTCGGCACGAGGATCATTTGGGTTCACCGCCACAGCTGTGTCCCCTAGCATCGTTTCAGGTCGAGTTGTAGCAACAATCACATGCCCTGTGTCGTCCTCCAAAGGATACTTGAGGTACCACATTGATCCTTCAATTTCTTCCATTTCTACTTCGTCGTCTGCTAAAGCTGTCATTGTCACTGGGTCCCAATTGACGAGCCTTTTCCCTCTGTAGATCAATCCATCTTTAAAGAGAGTGAAAAATGCGTGCCTGACGGCTGTTGCGCAGAGGTCATCCATCGTGAATCGAGTCCGATTAAAATCGCATGATGCTCCCATTGCGATTAGTTGGTCGATAATGATTTTCTCGTATTCATTCTTCCATTCTTGGGTTCTTTGAACGAAAGCATCTCTTCCTATTTCAAGTCGTGATGTTCCGTCATTAATTAGTCTTTTCTCCACAACAGTCTGTGTGGCGATTCCGGCATGGTCTGTTCCAGGCATCCACAACGTTGAATCTCCCGCCATGCGATGGTACCTGATGAGAACATCTTGCAAAGTATTATTTAAAGCATGACCTAGATGGAGAGCAGCGGTTACGTTCGGCGGTGGGATGACTACGGAGAAAGCCGTATCACTCAATGATCCCACATGAGCATCAAATGATCCGTTCTGGTTCCATAGTTTACTGATCGCTTCTTCAACATCTGCAGGGTTGTACGATTTCTGAAGTTTCTCTTGGTTAGTCATATCTGCCATTCTTATGGAATGTTAATGGCGAATTTCCGTTATCGCGTAGACTTTCAAGAAACAATGAGACGTATATCACTATTTATTTCTGCTTAGGCACCCCTAGAATTAAAGTTGAACCAAGAGGTAACGATTATGAGTGATTTTTCTTTAAAGCTGAACGAGGACCAAATAGGTATACAAAGTTGGGTGCATGGGTTTGCCGAAGACGTTGTGAGACCTGCGGCAGAAGAATGGGATGAGAGAGAAGAATTTCCATATCCAATCGTTGAACAGGCTGCTGAGATAGGCCTATATGGGTGGGAATTTATGGCAGAAATGATGTCTAATGACCCCACAGGTCTAACAATGCCGGTTGCAATAGAAGAGCTCTTTTGGGGTGATGCAGGAATTGGAATGGCAATTATGGGGTCAGGTTTAGCAGCTGCCGGAATCCTTGCTTCAGGTTCGAGAGATCAGGTAATAGAGTGGGTCCCGCAATGCTATGGGGACGCAAAGGAGCTAAAGATCGGAGCATTTTGTGCTTCGGAACCAGATGCTGGTTCAGACGTGGGAGGCTACAGACTTTCTGCGAAGTATGATGAAGCTGCAGATGAGTGGGTCCTCAATGGGACCAAAGCTTGGATCACGAATGGTGGGATAGCAGATATTCATGTGGTTATCGGGGTTGTTGACCCCGAACTAGGTTCCAAAGGTCATGCCAGTTTTGTCGTTCCCCCAAACACTCCCGGACTTTCCCAGGGGCAAAAATATAAGAAGCATGGTATCCGTGCTAGCCACACAGCTGAGGTTGTACTTGAGAATGTTAGGGTCCCCGGTAGATGTTTATTAGGTGGAAAAGAAAAACTTGATGAGCGACTTGCACGTGTAAGAGAAGGTAAACGAGGCAACGCTCAGGCAGCTATGCAAACGTTTGAAGCTACAAGACCAGCAGTTGCTGCGCAGGCTATCGGTGTAGCTCGCGCAGCGTACGAGTATTCTCTCGAATATGCCAAAGAACGTTACGCTTTTGGTAGGCCAATAATTCAAAATCAGGGAATTGCCTTTATGCTCGCTGATATGGCAACAGAAATTGATGCAGCAAGGATGTTAGCTTGGCGGGCAGCATGGCTTGGAAAGAATGGGCAATTCGAGAATGCTGAGGGCTCTATGGCTAAATTAAAGGCCGGACGGGTCGCTACTTGGGTAACCGAACGAGCAATACAAATATTGGGCGGCTACGGGTACACAAGGGAATACCCGGTTGAGCGATGGCACCGAGACGCAAAAATACACGACATTTTTGAAGGGACAGAACAAATCCAACAACTGGTTGTTAGTAGGGCAATCTCTGGGATGCGTATTGAATAATAGACTTCCAGCAGTTTCTCTATCAGCTGTACCGTCCCGGCGGGAAGCCACGCTGGACCTAGCAGTTGAGATAGAGAAGAGAGGATTTTCAGGGATTTATTGCCCCAGCTTTGGTGATGCAATGGGTCTATGCCAGAGTATTGCAGAAAATACCGACAGTATTGAGTTTGGAACCTCAATCGTAAATATCTACACACGCCACGCCCAAGATTATGCTTCGTCGGCCTCATATATACATGAGATATCGGGTGGACGATTTCGTTTTGGTATTGGGGTCAGCCACGGACCAATGAATGACCGGCTTTCAATTGCAACGGGTAACCCCCTTGAAGATACTCAAAAATTCATCCACTCATTCAAAGAGGCAAAACGTGTAGGAGAATTACCTCCCATTATTCTCGCTGCTATGAGAGATAAAATGATCATATTGGGTGCTAGAGAATCTGACGGAATTGTATTCGCCAATGCTGCGAGAAGCGCTATTGCAGGATCCTTGCAGCGTATGAACGAGAATCATAAACCTCAAAATGATTTCTTTATCGGCGGGATGATTCCAACCTGCATCTCCTCGGATAGAGAAGCAGCTGCATCGGTCAATCGCAAGACGCTAAGCATGTATGTGGGTCTTCCAAACTATCGCAACTATTGGAAATCAGTTGGCTACAAAAGTGAGATGGAACTGATAGAAGTAGCTTTATCAAAAAAAGATTATGCGTCTCTTCCGAGTCTAATGACAGATAAATGGTTAGAAGACGTATCACTTTTTGGCTCAGCCTCTGAAGTCATAGAAGGCATAGAGAAGTGGTATGAAACAGGTTTAGAAACCCCAATCTTGGTACCTTCCTCAACTAATGGAGGACAATTCAAAGCCTTTGAAGAATTATTTAATCTCTTTACTTAGTCAGGGAGCCCCCTGCCCACCATCGTTCAAATCTTGGAAGCATTGCTCGGGAAACTAACTCAATGATGGTTCCACTCTGAGGGGCAACATAGGTGTATCCTCCGTAACCTTCTTCCGGAGAAGTAGAAGCTGCAAGCAGGGTCCATCCGTCCTTAAGAAAGCGCTCGGTCTCTTCCGCGACATTATCTACCCAAACACCAACATGGTGGACTCCAGAATCTTCACTTCCGTCCCAGACTGAATTAGTTGGACCTTCAAGCAGTTCTAGATGCTGCGGACCGTCACAAGAGTAGACAAACTTAAGTGGAAGTTTTTCCTGCCCTTTGGATGGCGTCCAAACTGATTGTGCTTCTGTATGCACTGGTTCCGCCCACGTGATGTCAAGAGATGAACCCATTTCATCCATAGCTTCCTCAAGGTTCGGGACACGAATCCCTATGTGGTAAATATCTTGAAAGTTGAACATCCACTACCTTTCTAAGTGAGGTTCCAAAACCTGATCCATTAATAATTCGTCAGGAATTTTTTGGTGACCGATCTTCCGGTCAATGTGTTCGTGTAGATGCCAGATTCTTCGTTCTTGATAACTAATTGGTATTCCAGTTAAAGCAGGTGATTTCAGAGACTCCCACATTGGCGCCATGTTATATTTATCTTCGTCCATGATCTGGTTAAATTGTTTTGCTCTCTTCTGCCAGTGCTCGGGTATCGCACTTCCTTCCCAATCTTCAGGACCGTAATACCACCATTCAAGTAGCGTGGTTTCGATATCTATTGGCCAAAAGAGAAGTACAGGGTAGCCAAATGAACCGAGAGGAATGATCGTGTTAGGGAAAAAGCTAACTGCCGTGCTAGTGCAATCTAACATGTCAAGGTACTCCTGACTTGTTGATTCCATAGTTTTGAAGTCACCGTTGTCCAGCGGTTTCCAATCATCCCACTCTTGCATTCCAGTCGATTTGACGTGTTGATCTGAATAACCAGTTATCATTCGACTGTGTCCTCCGGGATATAAACCCATTGCTGACCTTCGGCTATCAAGAGTTGCCCAGCCTTCCTTATTAGAATGGATGTGCTTGAAATGGTAAACCTCAAGAAATGCTTCAGCGGTTACTTTCCAGTTGCAAGGAACCACAATGCTTTCACGGTATACCTCTTTCAAGGACAGATTATCTAATGGCTTTAGCATTTCTGCGGCTGCTCCCAGAGATGTGAGAAGTGGTTCTGCATCAGGATTTTTATTAACAAAGATAAATCCCTCATAAGTTTCGCAACTGACTTTTGGCAAACACCGTTGTGTTCTGTCCAAATCCACGAAATCATGCTCATCAGGTACGGCTACCAATGAGCCATCAGTTATGTCATAGCTCCAGGAATGGTATTGACAGCGTAGTCTTTTTGAGGAGCCGGCCTCGTCTCTGACTACTGGTGCGCCTCGGTGTTGACATGTGTTGTAGAAACACCGTATTAAACCATCTTTTCCTCTGATTAGGAGCATCGGCTCTCCGAGTTTTTTGAAAGTGAAAAAATCGCCTGGACTAGGGATCTGGTCTTCTCGTCCTGCTACAACCCAAGAATCCGAAAAGACATACTTTTGCTCTAGATCATAAAATTCTTGCGACGTGTATCGGCCTTTCGGAATATCATGAAACTTTGGGAAACCCTCTGGAGGTTTGGTGCGGCCCACTTCATAGTGAATCTTATTTTTGATCTCGTTTATTTTCGTAATATTCATCAGATTGCCACCTTAAGCTGTTGATCCACCGTCAACGACAAGCGTATGTCCGGTGATAAAAGACGATAAATCTGAAACTAAAAATATTGTCGCTCTAGCAATATAGTCCGGTTGACCGGCTAATCTAAGCGGGTTTGATGCGATTGCGTTCTCAATATCCAATCCGCCTGCTTTAAGGGGAGCAAGTTGATCTTGGACTCCTGGGGTATCAATAATTCCAGGAGCTATCGCATTGACCCTAATTCCTTTTGGTCCAAGTTCCTGAGCAAAGGATTGTGTAAGCCCAATAATGGCGGCCTTGGATGTGCTATATGCACTTATGTTTGCTCCACCTC
>DBHP01000096.1:21533-25518 GCA_002295705.1 Candidatus Neomicrothrix sp. UBA825
TTTTGAGGCTTCTCTCGAGGCGCTATATTGTGCTCGAACATTCACCTCAAGCATCCTGCTCACAAAATCGTCAGTAACTTTTTCTATTGGGCCTGTGGTGGGAAAAATTCCAGCGTTATTGACAATAAAATCAATCCCTTGACCATCAGCTGCTGATGTAATTGCTGAAACAAGGTCAGTCGCACTTGTAACGTCGCAATATTGAAAAGTCATGAGGTCTGTATCTGAGCGCTCATTGATCTCAGGATCAGAGTCAGCTATTAAAACCTTAGCTCCGCATTCAACCAAACGCATCGTGATTGCTTCACCGATACCTTTGAGTCCGCCAGTTACGATCCCACTCTTCCCAGATAAATCAATTAATTCAGGTATGGTAACAAATTCCCCCATGCTTAAAGTTTACAAGAGATAAATCTCTGGCACTAACACAATTCGAATTCTAAGACTACTCTTGACTCATGACCCGTCTGAGGAAAAGTGCCTTTAGTTCAGCAAAATCTTTCTTTGTGAAGTCATTACTTTTGCTTCTGGGATTTATTTTTGTTGGGCTGGGTTTCATCGGGATCATTATTCCAGGAATGCCCACTACGGTTTTCATGATTCTAGCAGCGGCCTGCTTTGCGAAATCCAGCCCGAAATTTGAACGTTGGATCCTAAATTTACCAGGGATAGGACGATTGGTACAAGATCATAGAGATGGGTTAGGAATGCCTCAAAAATCTAAGGTAATAGCGATAGCGATGATGGTAACAGCCGTAACTCTCAGTATTGTTTTCGCAATTACGAATACCCCTATTCAAATTTTAGTGGGCGTTGTTGGAGTTATTGGTGTTTGGTACGTCGGGATTCGGGTTCCTACTAAAGAGAAAGTTTTAGCTCTACGAGATAGTGAACAGAAGCACTAACTACGTAGGTATTTGAAAGACTAACCCCGCAATCATCGAGTATGTCTCAAAGAATTCGAACAGAATTCAAGGCTCAAACACCGGTATTATTTCGTGAGGATATGGATAGCATTTACTTTGGAGGTCACCAATGGGTAATGCTGATCTAGAAACAGCACTTAGAAGTGCCGAAGCCATAATTAATCAAGGCCTGAATTACTTGCGAGGAAGAGATAGACCTGAACAAGATCAGGTATTCCTATATGAGCTAGCACACGCCCGCTCTGCGCTCTCCATAGCGCAAGGTTTCTCAGAATTTGCTGAGAAAGGAGATAATGAAAAGCTACTGGTTGAATTATTCTATTCAGATACGTTCAAGCAACTTTCTAACATGTGCTTTGGTCGCGAAGCTCTATGGGAAATTCCTAGTGAAGATATACAGTCGTTGAATCATTACGTCACATCTCATGGATCACCAAAGCAGTATTCTTCAGCGGCGAATCTACCAGTTCGTAATCATCTGACTCCAGAATTGCAACTCGTGGCCGAGACGTTTCACCGCTTCGGTAAAGAAAATATTGAGCACCTGGCTGAAATGGTGCACCGTGAAGACCTTGATGTTCCCGAAAGTGTAATCTCAGGCTTATCTGACCTCGGATGCTTCGGCCTCTCAATACCCGAAATTTATGGTGGAACTGCAACAGGTACCACGCTTGATAATTACGGTATGGTTATCGCAACTGAGGAACTTTCAAGAGCCTCACTTAGTATTGGTGGTTCTCTTATCACTCGACCGGAGATACTAGCAAGAGCTATTGAAAACGGTGGTACCGAAGATCAGAAGCAACGTCTTTTACCTTCAATTGCATCAGGGGAATGCATGTCGGCTGTTGCGGTGACTGAACCAGATTTTGGTAGTGATGTTGCAGGAATTAGTACTAACGCAAGGCAGTTATCCAATGGCGAGTGGGAAATAAATGGTGTTAAAACTTGGTGCACCTTTGCTGGTAGAGCTGACTTACTGATGGTGTTAGCAAGAACTAACCCTGATGTTTCGGTAGGGCACAAAGGATTGAGTATCTTCGTCGTAGAAAAGAACAGAGCCGAAGGACATAGTTTCACTTTTCGACAAGACCATGGAGGGAAGCTCGAGGGAAGGGCAATACCTACTTTGGGATATAGAGGCATGCATAGTTTCGAAATTTCGTTTCAGGATTGGAGAGTTCCTCCTAATTCACTTATTGGGGGAGAGTCGGGCGAAGGGAAAGGCTTCTATCTTCAAATGGCAGGATTTGAGAATGGAAGATTACAAACTGCTGCCCGTGCAGTTGGAGTTATGCAAAGAGCTTATGATGAAGCTGTTCTCTACAGCCAAGAACGAAATGTCTTCGGAGCGCCGTTATTCGACTACGAGCTTACCCAAAGTAAATTAGGAAGAATGTCCTCAATAATCCATGCATGTCGACAGTACACCTATAAAGTTGGAGAGTTAATGTCCAGAGGTGAAGGAACTTTAGAAGCTGCAATGGTAAAAGCCTATGCCTGTAGAGCAGCAGAGTGGGTGACGCGTGAGTCCATGCAGATACATGGGGGTTTTGGGTATGCCGAAGAGTATGTTGTGAGTCGCCTCTATGTGGATGCTCGAGTGCTCTCAATCTTTGAAGGCGCTGACGAAACTCTTTGTTTAAAGCTTATAGGAAGAAGAATCTTGAGCTCCTAGCCCAATCCCTTCCGAGCGGGCGGTAAATCATCAAATTCCGGCTCTTCTCGTTTGGATTGCGCTTCAAATACGCTAGCCATATCTCTCGGCTGATACATTCCAGCTTGCCAAGTAGCAATAAAGTTTAGACTGTCAGCAACTGAGTGGTCTCTAGTGTAATTTATGCTCTCTTTTGTTCCCCATATAGCTAATGGTGATTTTGTTGCGATTTCAGAAGCAATATCTAAAACAGCATCAACCATTACCTCATGACTAGAGAAAATCTCGTTCACTAACCCCACTTCCACAGCGCGTTGAGCCGACATTCTTCTTCCGGTATATGCCAGTTCCCTCGCTACACCCTCAGGAATAATTTTCGGAAGTCTCTGAAGCGTTCCGACGTCAGCAGTCATTCCGATATTTATTTCCTGAATGCAGAACCATGCATCTTCTGTTGCGTATCGCATATCAGCGGCTGTAACCATGTCAACTGCTCCGCCTACGCAACCACCCTGAATAGCAGCTAGAACTGGCATTCTTGCCTTTTCAAAACATGTGAAACTTTCTTGGAGGTGAAGTGCGGATTCGCGCGTCAAAGCATTACGTCTGCCCCGCTCAGTTTTTCCAGAATTACCAAATCCATCTCCAGTGAATACGGCTAAGTCCATGCCTGCACAGAAATGTTTTCCAGTTGAGGAGATCACAATTGCCCTGGCTTTTCCTTCATCACTGATTTCGTTTATTATCTCCGGAAGTTCACTCCAAAAGGAGGGGATCATTGTATTTAGATTAGGTCCCCGATCAAGTTTTACATGGGCGACCTTATCCGTGATTGAGACATCAAAACATTCATAAGCCATAATTAGCGACTCCTCTCCAACTTTCCAGTTCAATGAACACCGTAATCCAGAAATTTTAATAGGTGCAATTGGGCTACGACATCTATTGAGAAAATCGGGTACATTCTCTTTATGCTCGAAACTAAAAAAACATTCTGCCGTATTTGCCATGCAGCTTGTCCTATGGAGGTAGATGTTGAGGATGGTAAAAGAATCGTTGCAGTGCGAGGTGACCGAACAGATCCCTTGTTTGAGGGATACACCTGTATAAAAGGCAGACAATTACCTGATCAATTTCACAGTCCAAGCCGCCTTCGTTCACCGTTAAAGAAAACATCAGCAGGAACTTTTGAGGAAATAGAATCAGAAAAAGCTCTAGACGAAATAGCAGAGCAACTAGAGGCGATCACGGGGAAATACGGTCCGAGATCGGTAGCAACCTACATCGGAACAGGAGCCTACCAAAACAGCATTGGTGTACCTGTAGCTTCCGCATGGCATAAGGGTTTTGACTCGCCATCCTTTTACACCTCGCTCACAATTGACCAACCTGCACATCGAAG
>DBHP01000096.1:25910-30055 GCA_002295705.1 Candidatus Neomicrothrix sp. UBA825
GTATTACTTGCAGTAGGATACAACCCTCTCGTCTCAAGTTATGGCCCTGCGAGCGGACTTCAGGGAACCAACCCCTTTATCAAACTCCGCGACGCAAAAAAAAGGGGATTAAAACTTATCGTTATTGATCCAAGAAGAAGCGAGTTAGCAACGCAAGCTGATGTATGGCTTCAAGTAAAACCTGGTGAAGACCCTACTTTACTTGCCTCAATGATTGGGTACATCCTAAATAACGATCTTCATGACACGCGTTTTTGCGAACAGTATGTAGACCAAGCCCAACTTAGTAAGTTGAAAGAAGCTTGCTCTGCTTTCACTCTCAACTACGCTGCTGATCGATGCGACGTACCCATGAATGATATAAAACTAGCAGCCGAGACGTTTGCATCAGGACCTAAAGGAACAGCAGGATCTGGGACTGGCCCTAATATGGCTCCACACGGAACGCTAATGGAATCTCTCGTACTTACTCTAAATGTTCTATGCGGACGCGTTCTTAAAGAAGGTGAAACTCTTGAGAGTCCCTACATGCTTACCCCAGGAGATACAAGACGGGCACAAGTAACTGCCCCCAGTAACCCCACTCCAGGCGCACCTCACAGAGTCAGAGGCTTATCAGGATTGCCTGGAGAGATGCTAACCAACGCACTAAACGATGAAATTCTCTTACATGGAGAAGGTCAAGTGCGTGCGCTAATTGTTTCAGGAGGGAATCCTGTTCAGGCTTGGCCTGATCAGCATAAAACTCTAAAAGCATTAGGTGACCTTGAATTACTAGTTGTGATTGATCACCGGATGACAGCAACCGCACAACTAGCTGACTATGTCATAGCGCCCCGACTTCAACTTGAACGCGAAGATGTTCCGAATGTAATGGATCGGCGTTTTCCCGCTGTTTATACCAATTATGCCGAAAGAGTTATCTACACAGATGATGATGTACTTAATGAATGGGAAGTCTTTGTTGGAATAGCAAAGCGAAATAACACAAAAGTTACTTTACCCGGAGGGGAACTTCCTATTGGTGAAGAGCTAACGGACAGTACTGTAATTGACTATGTGTACGGAAACGCTAGATTGCCAATGAGCATATGGAGAGAGAACAAACAAACGATTCACCACGATAACCCAATAAAAGTTCTTCCGGGCGATCCCCAAAATGATGCACGTTTCGCTGTTTGCCCTGATGATGTTTATGAGGAACTTATTGAAGTCAAAGCGGAACGCTCTGGAAGTGAATTACTAGACACGTTTGATAAATCACTTTTCCCATACCTTCTTGTAGGGCGCCGACTTAAACACGCACTTAACTCACTAGGTTCAGAGCTACCCGGACTCGCTAAGGTTGCTACCACAAATTATGTTTACGTGAATCCTGATGACTTAATTGAGTTAGGAGCAACGGACGGTGACCTCTTACAAATCTCCTCACCAAGATCATCTGTTGTAGGAGTTATTGAAAGCGACCCAGATATAAAAAAAGGTGTGGTTTCAATGTCGCACTCCTGGGGTGATATTTCGTTAACAGATGAGAAGGTCCGTGATATAGGATCTCCAACTAATCGTCTAGTTTCATCAGACGCAGGGTATGACCGAATCACGGGATTGCCGATAATGAGCGCAATCCCAGTGAACATCACCGCAATTACGGAGGACCAACTAATCTCTCATTAATCATCAAAGCCGCTAACTTCACGGTCACCGGTCAAAGCACCCTTAATCACTTTCCCGCTAGCAGTTCTTGGAAGAGCAGAAGTCCTATGCTCCCAAATTTCTGGAACTTTATAACTAGCCAATGTTTCTGAACACCATGCTAAAAATGTATCCACATCAAAGTGACCATTGTCATCAAGAACAATAACCGCTTTTGGTATTTGGCCCTTCTCATCGTCATCTACTCCTATTACAGCAGCTTCATGAATGAAAGGATGGCTTTCGAGGCGATGCTCAATTTCAACTGGATAAATATTCTCACCAGACCGGATGATCATATCCCTCGCTCGCGAATTGATGTAAAGCTTTCCATCAATAATTTTGCCAATATCGCCCATAGCGAGCCAACGACCTTGCTTTATCGTTTCAGCAGTTGCAGTCTCGTTTCCCCAGTAACGCAACATTGAATATGCAGATCTAACGTGTATTTCGCCCTCTTCACCTTCGCCCAATGGGTTATCATTAGAATCTCGGATTTCAACTTCATACCCTAAGCAAGGACTACCAGCAGAATCCGGATTATCTTTAAATTCCTGTCCACCAATTGATGTGATCACACCACATGACTCACTACTTCCGTAGCCCTGCCCTATAGAGTGAGCAGCTTGCGGGAAATGCTTTCCAATAAGGTCTTGCATGTGTTTAGAAAGATGAGCACCTCCGCTGCTAACACGAGTTAATGAGGAGGTATCTCGAGATAAAAATTCAGGGTGCATCATGACCCTGGGCCCCATATCGCCGATTGCTACCCAATTCGTTACCTTCTCTTCTTCAATAAGTCGAAGTACATCGCTAGGGTCAAACCTACCTTTCCTAAAAATCAGCTTCGCTCCATTTGTCATATTCATCAGCACTCCTGCAGGCAAACCTGATATATGGAAAAGTGGGGAGGTCGCCAGAATCACCTCTTGGTCATTCGGCAATGAAGCAATATCAATATCTAGAAGCGTGAGAGCAATTAGTTTCTTCTCGTAAGCATTGTGGATAGTTCCGTCCACAAAACCTACAAGACTCCTATGAGAAAGAAGCGCCCCTTTTGATTTTCCGGTAGTCCCAGATGTAAATAAAACTAGCGCAGGGTCGTCCTCATTTATATCTGGATACTCTGGTTCATTTCCAGAGGTTTCAAAAAAAAGTTGCTCTTGATCCCAATCAATAACTTGAAAATTGTCCAAAAGTGATCCAGCTCTGGCTAGTCTTCGTGAATCTCCGATAACAAGAGACGGGTCCGTTAATTCAATCGCATGACGTATTTCTGTTTCTGTCCACCAACCATTCAGAGCTGAAACAATTGCCCCTAAGTGCGTTGCAGCAAAGAAACTGATAACCCATTCAGGAGAATTCGCACCAAGTATCGCAACTCTGTCTCCCTGTTTTATTCCGCATTGAGTCTGCATTCTATACGCAGTTGACTCAACACATGATTTGAGTTCTTCGTATGTAACTCTTCGTTCTCCAAGGACAAGAAACTCCCTTGAAGTCCATTTTGTAATATTTGCATTGAACATTTGCCGAATAGACCTATGTCTGTTTTTGAAAACAAGCAGATTTTCTCCCAGCACATCTTCGAAAGTAGTTTCCCAATCACCTCCGGGTCCTCGTAGGTCAGATTGAATTCTCTCGATAATCGCAGCCTCTGAGGTCATCAATTCAACTTTCTATCGTTTGCATTATTTGATGGGGTTACTTTTTAGGAATTGCAAGATACAAGCGACTAGTATTTCAGGCGCATCTTCCTGACAAAAGTGCCCAACCCCGGGAAGTTTAATGACCGGACTTGATGGCCAAAGCGAGATGAAGTCTGCAATAGCAAATTCAGGGGGTATCGCATAGTCCTCAAGTCCTTCTAAAAGTATTGCCGGTTTTGAAATAAGGTCTTCGACTCCCTGAAGCCCCTCTAAGACGTATTCTCCTATACGACCAAGATATGCGTCTATAGGAAACTCATAGGCCCCTATTGCACTTTCATAGTCTGGAAATGGTGAGCTGTAAGCTTCTATCCATGTTTGATTTATTACTTTGGACGAGACACCAAGTAATTTCATTATTGAGACAACTGTAGATCCTGCATTTCGAAGAACGGCTTCAGTTCGACCGTTTTCAAGCCCTTCTCCGATCCATTTGAACCAACGAGAATCTTGTATCCTTTGGATATCATCTGGAACGCGTCCGTATCCGGCAAGAGTATTCATATACACGAGACGACTTACTCGTGCAGGGTTACGAACGGTGTATGCGGTTCCGATAGGCCCACCCCAGTCTTGCATTACAAAAGTTATGTTATCTAAATCAAGAGCTTCAATTAGGTGGCTCAAATTTTCAGTATGGCTTTTAAGCGTGTATTCACGATCTTGTGGCGTTTCGCTTTTCCCAAATCCCATATGATCGGGAACTATTACCCGAAACTCTTCTGCCAAGGGATCAATCATATT
>DBHP01000096.1:30448-34912 GCA_002295705.1 Candidatus Neomicrothrix sp. UBA825
CCTTCATCAACATAATGCTGTCTGAAACCGGATTCAGTACAAAATTTCGGTTCATAATTCCATGAACCATTAAAGGTCTCGTTTTGAGGGATCATGAGTAAATATTCTCATGCCTTTACAGTAATCTCCATTCTCATAAAAGATTTTTAGTATCTTTACGAATGGCAAACAAACAAAAGTTTGATAGGAAATCATCTACTAGAATCTATAACTATCCGAGTGTGTGGGATTTTGAGGACCACGGGGGTTACGAGATATGAATACCGATATTCTTCGAGAGCAAAGAGTAAGAATTGACGAATTAGATGAACAACTTATATGTCTGCTGGCTGAGCGTTTTGAAATTACAAAAACAGTCGGTGAATTAAAAGCAAAAACTGGTTTACCCGCTGCTGATCCAAAACGTGAAAAAGAACAAATAGCCAGACTTCATGAGATAGCACGACGTGAGGGGATGGACCCAGTCTTTGGTGAGAAGGTTTTCCGGCTTATCGTTGACGAAGTAATCCGGCACCATCTCCAAACTGCAGATGAGCATGGTGACCTGAAAGCTTAATTATCTTCAATATTGGATTGTTTCCATGTATTCCAGTACGTGATTTTTTCAGCGGGTTTTCTCTTCCCAGGCTTGAAGGTTTCACCGAGATAATATGCGGTTGGTACGCAAGCGAGCTGTGTTACTGTCGCAGGTATTCCAAGCGCCTCTCCAACTCGTTCACTGTAGCGCAGGTGTAGCGTCGTCCAAGCAGTTCCAAGGCCACGTGCCCTTGCAGCTAACATGTAACTCCAAACAGCAGGCAATACGGATCCCCACCATCCTTGAAGTCCTCCACCCAAATCTCCTTCCATGTCGGCAGGACTACCTAACGAACAAGGAATTGCAAGAACAGGAACCCTTTCCAGTATCTCGGCAAGATAATCGCTTGATGACATTATCTTCTGCACTGTCGGATCATCAGGAATCTTATTTGAAACAGCTTCTTTTTGAGCATCTATATAAGGCGCATAACCATCTCTATAGGCTTGCGCAATAACTAGTTTCTTTTCAGGGTCGTCAACTATAACCCACCGCCACTTTTGATAGTTTCCGCCTGCCGGTGCTTGAGTCGAAACTTTGACGCACTCAAGAATTAAATCCCTAGGCACAGTGCGACTGAGATCTAACCGTTTACGAACAGCTCTGGTCGTTGTAAGTAAGTGATCAACTTCATCTAAATTAAATTCTTCCATGCATACTCTTTAGTCTTTCTCTATCATTCGGGTCAAGCTAAAGTAAGAGCAAACAAGATTTATTGAAAAGGTTGAAGATGGCACGGATAAATATCCCCGATGGTGAAGGGTTAGAACGAAGCAGACTTTGGTACATGCAACCAGATGTTGGAAAGGGAATTGGCATAGCAGGGAATGCTCTTTATACCAAGGTTTCGTTAGACACAAGAGTTCGAGAAGTGGCGAGAATGCGAATAGCTCAGATCAATGATTGTCATATATGACTAGACACACGGTCTGCATCGGCGATGCAGCAAGGATTAGATGATGACCTTTACCATCGAGTAGATGAATACTCGGAGATAGGTGCCTTCTCTGAAGAAGAGAAATTAGCAGCAGAGCTAGCGGAGCGTTTTGTGTTTGACCATGGAGCGCTTAAAAATGATGAGGCATTCTGGGAGCGCATGAAGCTGAGTTTTTCGGACCAACAAATACTGGAGCTATTATCCTTGATCGGGTTTTGTCTTGGAGTTGGAAGACTTCTTGCAGTTCTGGACGTTGCGAATGACTGTCCAGTAAATTTGACAGCTGACCCTGGCGAAGACCCTTCATTCTACGCTCATGGTTAGGTTTGGGTAAGGAGATATTGTGACAGGGCCGCTGAGCGGGGTAAAGATAGTTGAACTGGCTCAGATGATCGCCGTGCCCGGAGCTACGCACTTACTAGCTAACCAAGGGGCCGAAATAATAAAAGTTGAGAATACGACCGGCGGGGATGATCTGCGAATGTACGGTAGCCGAAAGGGCAATATGTCTGGCTGGTTTGCAAATGCAAATGCAGGGAAAAGATCAATTGGGCTAAATCTTGAAGAGGAGGAGGCAAAAGAAATACTGAGAACCTTTATAAAAGATGCCGATGTCTTCATTGAAGGATTTCGTCCAGGGGCAGTTTCTCGCCTTGGATTCTCTGCTGATGAAGCTTTCAAGATAAACCCAAGACTGGTTTACGTGTCATCATCCGGCTTCGGCGCTGAGGGTCCTTACAGCGATAGACCAGTTTATGATCCTGTCATACAAGCAATATCAGGATGGGCTGGTGCTCAACGAACCGCTGATGGGCCTACTCTCATCCGCGGAATGGTAGCGGATAAAGTGGCAGCCTTGACGACGTCACAAGCAATTACGGCAGCGTTGTTTGCGAGAAATGAAACTGGAGAATATCAACATGTTCAGGTCTCAATGCTTGAAGCAAATATAGCTTTCAATTGGCCCGATGTAATGATGCATGAGACCGTACTGGATGACGACGCACTTCATTTACCGAACTTACTCGGGTCATACCAGCTATTTTCTACCTCAGATGGGTGGCTTTCAGTGACCGCAGGAACCGACTCCCAATGGAAAGCAGTTTGTTCAGCCCTATCACGTGAGGACCTTGCGAAAGATGAACGATTCACCACGGCCTCAAATCGAAGTAAGCACTTTACCGAGTGGTACGCATCTTTTGATGAAATGCTTGGTGCCTTCACTACTGAGGAAGCTCTCCAAAAGTGCCAGGCTGCCGACGTCCCAGCGGTCAGTGTGCTAGATCCCTCTGAGGTAGCTCATGATATTCACGTTAAAGAAGTAGAGGCAGTCGCTGAGATTGAACACCCCATAGTCGGAAAAATGAGAGTTCCACGTCAAGGAGCGATCTTCAACAACACCACGGAACATAAACCAAGGCATGCCCCTGCATATTGTCAAGACACAATAGAGTTACTCACTGAAATAGGTTATTCAACTGACGCAATAGAAAAACTAAAATTGTCCGGAACGATTTCTTAGATTTTATGACTTCTCCCAAGCCGGTAACTGAGCGTTTGACGACGCCTTCAGGTATTACCGTGGAATTTGATTTGTGGGGAAAGATCAAGAGAGATGCAATACTACTTTTGCATGGGGGAGGCCAAACAAGGCATTCATGGGACGCAACAGCCGAAAAGATAACCCAAGTTGATGGCTGTGCCATAACAATGGATTTAAGGGGACATGGAGATTCAGACTGGTCTCATGGAGGTGACTATGAGCTTAGAGACTTCTCGGAAGATGTTGCCTTCCTTATCGACACGTTGGAAATTCAGCCATCCTTGGTCGGTGCGTCACTAGGAGGGCTCGTTGGGATCTATCTTGAGGGAAGATATAGACCAGGATCCATTTCAGCTCTAGTGCTAGTTGACATAGTCCCAAATATAAATGTGGTAGGAGCAGAAAAGATTAAAGATTTTATGCTTGAGCACTCCAAAACAGGCTTTACGTCTCTGTCGGAAGTTTCAGATATTCTTTCCAAATACAACCCTCATCGTGAGAAATCATCAGACCTAGAAGGGTTGAAGAAAAATTTACGGAAGCGCGGTGAAAAGTGGTTTTGGCATTGGGACCCTTTGTTCATTTCAAGCGAAAGAGGTAAAGAAAATCCTGATATGCGGAACCCTTCGCTATTAAACGAACTTTGTAGCAATATCTCTGTTCCAATGCTACTCGTTAGAGGGAAACTAAGTGACCTAGTTACGGAGGTTCAAGTTAACGAATTTCTTGAAAGGTTTCCAGGTGCAAGTTTTGCGGATGTTAGTGGCGCTGGCCATATGGTTGTTGGGGATAAGAATGATGCATTTGCCAATGAAGTCATTGAATTCTTGAATCATAATTAAAGAACTATTAGTCCCTTTCCTCATTTCCGATTTTATCTTCATACCATTTGGGTACCATTGCGCGTGGGTTACCTGCAGCTAGCTCAGGCCTTGCGAGACCAAGTAAAGCGTAGTCAATGTCAGATGGAAGCTTTTGTGTATGAGCGCCACCATCGACTCTTATCGTCTCTCCGTTGACATAGTTGGACTCGTCGCTCGCTAAGTACAGTGCACAATTTGCAACGTCATCTACGTGACCCATCCTCTTAGCCGGTGTCTGCAAACGAACCGTTTCAACAGCGAACGGAATTTTAAAGATATCTGATGTCATTTCAGTTTCAATGACATGGGGCGCTATGCAATTTACCCGAACTTGGTCATGACCATACTCAACAGCAGCCAGCTTAGCCACATACTCAAGTCCAGCTTTGGACCCTGCATATCCTACTCTTCCGACATTCGGGTTATGAGCGGTCAGAGACGAACATAGAATAGCTGACCCACCTCCAGAATCAGACATAGCATTGCACATAAACCTTAAGAAATAAATCGCACCGTTGAATTGCACATTAACCATTGGTTCAAG
>DBHP01000123.1:0-5269 GCA_002295705.1 Candidatus Neomicrothrix sp. UBA825
GGAGTAATCGTAAATAATGCAAGCGTCGTTGGGTGGCGTGCACAAAAGGGTCAATGTCACTATGCAGCAGCGAAGGCAGGTGTTATGGCCCTTACTAGATGTTCTGCTATGGAAGCAGCTGATGCTGGAGTAAGGGTTAATGCTGTCGCACCAAGTTTTGCATCGCATCCTTTTTTGGAAAAAGTAAGTGACCCTCTTCTCTTAGAGGAGTTGGAGGCACAAGAGCCTTTTGGTCGCGGTGCCCAACCTTGGGAAATTGCCAACATCATAGTCTTTCTGGCTAGTGACTTAAGTGGGTACATGACAGGGGAATGCGTAAGCGCTAGTTCCCAACATCCATGAAGAGAGAGTAAAAGTGTCAGGACCATTGGAAGGCATACGCGTAATAGAGATTTCTGCCATCGGACCTGCACCCTTTGCCGGCATGTACCTCTCTGATTTGGGGGCTGAAGTAATCCGCATAGGACGCGTCGCACAGAATCGAAACCCGCTGGCATCTAAGTCAGGCCCATTAGAGCGTGGGAAAAAATCGATAAACCTTGATCTTAAATCGCAGGAAGGTATTGAAATTGCTCTAGAGCTTATAGGGCATGGGGATGTTCTGATAGAAGGATTTAGGCCAGGTGTCGCAGAAAAGTTGGGGCTAGGACCTGACGAGTGCTTTCTGAGAAACCCAAAACTCGTGTACGGAAGAATGACTGGTTGGGGGCAAGAGGGACCTCTATCTCATTCTGCGGGCCATGATATCAATTACATAGGCCTTGCAGGACCTCTTGCTCATATCGGCAGAGATGGCCAGCCTCCATCAGTTCCTCTCAATTTAGTTGGTGACTTTGGAGGCGGATCATTATTTCTTATCGCAGGTATCCTCGCAGCTTTAGTTGCTATATCTAATGGCAATGATGGACAAATTATTGATGCAGCAATGGTTGATGGTGCTGCTTATTTAGCTTCGCCCTTATACTCGGCATATCAATCTGGATTTTGGAGCAATCAGCGAGGAACAAATCTCTTAGACTCAGGTGCTCCCTTCTATGACGTATATGAATGCAAGTGCGGGGACTATCTTGCAACCGGAGCAATAGAACCGCAATTCTATAAGCAACTCTTAAAGGGTCTTGGGTTTGATCTCGATGAGATCCCACCTCAGAATGACAGGGCATACTGGCAAGAGACAAAAGAAAAGTTTGCTGCGAGGTTCTTAACTAAGCGAAGATCTGAATGGCTTGAAATCTTTAATGGTACTGATGCGTGCGTAAGTCCTGTTTTAAATATGGGTGAGAGTTACTTGCACCAACATGCAACCGATCGTGACGCATTTTTTGAAACTTGTGGAGTCATACAGCCAAAACCAGCTCCGAGATTCTCCCTTACAAAAACTGAACCCTCACAAGAATCCGAGAGCCTTGGACAGAGTACATCTGAGCTTCTACTATCCATAGGGCGAAGTACGGATCAAATAAGTGATTATTTTGCTAGGGGGGTTGTAAGTTAGTGTGTAGCTTTTTACAGAACTAACTCTGCCATTACACGCATAGTTTCTATGTCGTTGGCACCTATGATAAGAGTTGTTACCGGAGAATTTTCCCATAGCTCTAAACGCTCTCTTATCCTTTCCAAAGGACCTACTAGTGAAATTTCGTCAGCAAATGCATCCGGAACTGCGTGTATCGCTTCGTCTCTTTTCCCTGATAGGAAAAGAGACTGGATATTATTAGCCTCAGATTCGTACCCCATGCGAGCCATCAGCTCTGTATGAAAATTACGGTTCTGAGCGCCCATCCCGCCTATATAGAAAGCCAGAATAGCCTTCTGCAAAAAAAGACCCTCACTCACATTGTCGCAAATATTCACATTGACATTTACAGCTATCTCAAAGTTTTTCTTCAATCCTGAATGAGGTAATTGGTATATCTCTGGTCTGCTTGGGGAATAATACAGAGGGAGCCATCCTTCGCATTCTTCAAAAGCTAATGCAATATTTTTGGGGCCTTCTGCTCCAAGGTAGATTGGAATATCAGGTCTCAAAGGTTTGTTTATGAGTTTGAGTGGCTTGCCTAATCCCCAGGAGTTCGGGGCGTCCTTTGGATATGGTAAAGGAAGATTTGGCCCATCAGCAGTGACAGGTTCATCTCTGAGAAGAATTTTCCTAATGATATTAATCGTTTCCTTTGTCCTGGCTATCGGCTTCCCGAAGGGTTGCCCGTGCCACCCCTCAATAACTTGAGGGCCAGACACTCCTATTCCCAAACAGAACCTTCCTCCTGATAATGCATCTAGTGTCATAGCTTGCATGGCTAGTGTCGCCGGTGTTCTTGCACCTAATTGTGCGATGCCCGTTGCTAATTTAATTTTGCTTGTATGCGCACCTACCCAGCTGAGGGGAGTAAAAGCGTCGCTGCTATAACTTTCACCTGTCCATAGCGAATCGTACCCAAGATTCTCTGCTTCAATACCAACCGAAACGATGTCCAGTTTTGGCTCTCGCGTCCAGTATCCGTATTGAGCTCCTAGTTTCATATTGCAAGCTCAAACAGGCCATCTGCAGATGGTGGACCATCTGTTTTAACTAGATTCTTCTCAACCAAGTGCACAAGGTGGCTGAACACAGATTGTCCCGCAGCCATATGGAGGATATGCGGAGTCTCAACATACATTTCTGTTACTAGCTCAGGAATTGTTTTGCTTGCGACCTGGAGGCAATCAAGAATTTGATTTTCTCTTCGTATTCTGTGGTTGATTAAAGCCAAAGTGAAAGCAATGGGATTAGGGATTCTTGGACCATGGGTTGGGTAGAAAAATTTATCTTTTCTTTCGAGAAGCATCGTGAGATTCTCCATATATGCGCTCATAGAGCCCTCGGGCTCTGGAATCACTGACGTGCTCCACCCCATGACATGATCGCCAGTGAATAAGCTTTGCTCTTCCTTGTAACCGAAACAGAGGTGATTAGAAATGTGGCCAGGGGTGTGTAAAGCCTCAAGGGTCCAGGTTCCACCTGCTATGACATCTCCATGCCCAATTTCTATGTCGGGGCTGAAAGACATATCCCCACCCTCTTCTTGGTCATGTTCAGTGTCTTCTTTGGAGGAAGCAGGCATGCTTTTTCGTAATTCTTCTATCTCTTCTTCGGTGGGGTAAAGAGCATCCCAAGTAGTCGGTTTCGCGAGAATGGCGGATTGTTCAGAAACTACGGGATGACCTCCGAAGCCGAGAATAGGTGCGCCGGTAGCAGTTTGAAGGGCTCTACTCGCTGGCGAGTGGTCTCTATGCGTGTGTGTAGCGATGATATGGGTTATTTCCTCACCCGAAACTGCTGCAAGGATTGCAGCAACATGCTCATCATCCTCCGGACCGGGATCAATAACAGCAACCTGTCCTCGGCCGACTATGTAAGTCCCCGTCCCCGTAAAAGTGAAACGCCCAGGGTTATTTGCAATGACTCTTCTAATCCCCGCAGTGACTTGAACAACTTCTCCGTACTTGGGGTCAATTTCTGTGACGTAAGGAATGCTCAAGGTTCTGAACTCCCGAGATGATTAATTACATCAAGATAAGTCGGGCGTTCTCCTCCTCCATGAAGAACAATATTTGAACCTGATAACCATCCCGCTTTATGAGAAGCTACGAAAAGACAGGCGTCTGCGACATCTTGAGGTGAGCCCATACGACCCAATGGTATTGTCTCAGCAATCTTTTCAACGGTGCTATCGTTCCCATAGAAACTCCTGCTTTCCTCAGTTAATACCAACCCTGCGCTAATAGAAACAACACGAATCTCGGGCCCCCATTCGAGAGCGAGCGTTTGCGTAGCATTAATAATTCCTGCCTTGGCCGCCCCATATGCCACTCCAAAAGGGTTGGGTCGCATGCCGCTTACGCTTGAAATATTGATAATTACCGACGAGTCTGATGAAGCTCGCATCAAGTTACCTGCGATCTGTGAAAACATAATGGGGGCAATCAAATTTAAATCCACAATGCTTTTTGTGAATCTTTCGCTTGCGCTAGCGGAGTCGGCTGGCGGGGCCCCACCAGCGTTATTGACTAGGATATCTAATTTGCCATATTTGCTTTCGCAGAGTTCAACTACTTCTTTTAAATCCTCAGTATTTCGAACATCACAGCTGACAAATTGCGCTTTCCTACCTGAGATACTGATATCAGCCTCGGGCTGGGTTCGTGCACATACCAGCACCTCGGCCCCTGCTTCGAGGAACGTCTCAGTGATCGCTCTCCCGATTCCTCTAGTTCCTCCTGATATTATAGCTACCTTGTCTTTTAAGCTATTTTCTATACTTTCCACGATTCGCCCTTGAGCTATACAATAAGTACCTTTACTTATTGTGCCAGATGTTAGTAGTAATTGAGTTAACGGAAGATTTTATCTAGCCTTATAGGTAAAGAAAAGTGAGACAAAGTGCCAAATAAAGTCCTAACTGAAGAAGAAGTTGTGTCAGAGATACAGGACGGGATGACCATAGGTGTAGGAGGTTGGGGTTCTCGTAGAAAGCCCATGTCACTTATCCGTGCCATTATCCGTGCGGGGCGAAAGGACCTAACCATTGTGAGTTATGGCGGGCCAGAAATTGGTCTTCTTGCAGCGACAGGCCAGTTACGCAGAGCAGTCTATGGATTCGTATCATTAGATTCGATACCGCTCGAACCGCACTTTCGGATCGCTAGACAAACAGGGTCAATCATTGCGACAGAATTTGATGAGGGGGCCTTCTATTTGGGACTATTAGCAGCTTCCCACAGAGTTCCTTTCTATCCCACGCGTGCTGGGTTGGGGTCGGATATGTTAAAAATGAATCCGGAGTTAAAAATCATTACATCTCCGTACAGTGATGCAGACGGTGAATACGAACAGTTGGTTGCGATACCCGCCTTTGACATTGATGTTTCAATAATTCACATGAATCGTGCCGATAAAGGTGGGAACGGACAATTTCTGGGTCCAGATTTATTCTTCGATGATTTGTTCGCAATGGCAGCGAAGAAAACATTTATGAGTTGCGAATCAATTATTGATACTGAAGACTTTCTCACGCACGGAAGTGTACATACTCTTAAAATTCCCAGAATATTCGTAGATGGTGTCGTCGAAGCCCCGCAAGGAGCTCACTTCACTGAATGCCCACCAGACTATGGGCGCGATGAAAACTTTCAGAAGCTTTATGCTTCAACAGCAAAGGATGAAGAATTATGGAAGCAGTTCAAATCAAGATTTTTGGATCTCGAAGATCACTCTGAATACCTCAAGTCT
>DBHP01000123.1:5672-18547 GCA_002295705.1 Candidatus Neomicrothrix sp. UBA825
CAGATATTCTCTGCAACCCAATCGGTATCAGCCCCATCATTGGTGGCCGTCTAGCGAAAGCCACTTTTGCTAGTGAAGTAGTTATGACAGATGCTGTCTCTGTTCTCGCTGCGAACATTATCCCCTTGGGTGATTCTAGTGCTGAGCGTGTTATAGAATCCTACGTGCCTTATAGAACTATATTTGATATTGTTTGGTCCGGTCGTCGCCATGTAATGATGGGAGCCACCCAAATAGATCAATTCGGGAACCAGAACATCGCCGCCATTGGCGGATATGAAAAGCCGAAGGCTCAGCTTTTGGGATTGCGGGGAGCGCCAGGTAATCTAATCAACCACCGAACCAGTTACTGGGTTCCTAAACACTCAAAGCGAAGTTTTGTTGCAAACGTAGATGTTGTCTCAGGGCCTGGTTACGACAAAATGAAAACTTTAGGAGCACCGGGCAACAGATTTCATAATGTGTATCGCGTGGTGTCTAATTTAGGTGTCTTCGATTTCTCAACACCTGATAGCCGAATGCGACTGGTATCTGTTCATCCTGGGGTAGAAATTGAGCAGATTTTAGAAAATACAGATTTTGAACTTGAGGTTCCCGAGAAGCTAGAAGAAAGCAGATTACCCACCGATTCAGAAATCGAAATAATACAGCTAATAGACCCCGAAGGCGCGAGATACTCAGAGGTTAATGATGAATGAATATCATCCGAAGCTAAAAACGCCGTTTTGTGAGAGATTAGGGGTAGATTTCCCTGTCATTCAGACTGGGATGGGATGGGTCTCAACAGCTAAGCTAACCGCCGCTACATCCTCTGCTGGAGCGATTGGTTTTCTAGCTACAGCCACGCAAACGTTTGAAGAGATGAAACAGTCGGTTAACGAGATCAAAGAAATAACCGATAAACCATTCGGCATTAACGTAAGAACTGACTCAACAGATATTGATGAGCGACTTTCTTGGGCAATTCAGCAAGGTATTAAAGTCGTTTCTTTCGCACAGGCTCCAAATCCGGAAATGGTGAAGAAATTATCCGACAGCGGGGTGATAACAATTCCTACTATAGCCGCCCGTAGGCATGCCGAAAAGGTAGCAGAATGGGGCGTAGATGCTGTAATCGCACAAGGTCAAGAAGGCGGAGGCCACACAGGCGAAGTTCCAACAGCAGTACTTATACCTCAAGTCACGAAAGCCGTTGATATTCCTGTGTTTGCAGCCGGTGGTATCACTGACGGAAGAGGCTTAGTAGCTGCACTGGCGTGGGGAGCTCAAGGGATAGCAATGGGAACAAGATTCTTGTTATCAAAAGAAAGCGAAGTTCCAGAAGCTATCAAGCAAGCATATTTTGATGCTGGTGTTACGGACACAGTGAGAACGCGTTCCGTAGATGGGGTGCCGCAACGTGTTATTAGATCCCAAATGGTTAAAGCCCTTGAAAAGAATAGAGTCCTTAAGTTCCCTACAGCATTAAAAAATGCTCTTAAGTTTCGGCATGCAACTGAGGCATCGATATCTGATTTACTAACGGAAGCACTCGCCATGAAGCGGAATCAGGATATGACATGGGCACAAGTTTCACTGGCAGCAAATGCTCCCATGCTTACTAAAGCCACAATGGTTGACGGTAACACTGAAATAGGAATTATGCCGACTGGTGTTGGGCTGGGCGTTATTACCTCCGCACCTTCAGTTGAAGATATCATCAGCGAGATCATGGCTGAGGCAACAGAGTGCCTTCATTCACTAGCAGATAACACAGTTAGGTAGGAGAGATGGACCTTGCTTTTTCCACTTCCGAGATTGAGTTTCGTGATGAAATCCGAACGTGGCTAAATGAGCATAAGCCAAGCGAAAAGTGGCTTCCGATGGATACTGAGATTGGTTTTGAACAGCATCGAACTTGGGAGCACGAACTTTTTGAATCAAAATGGTCGGTGCCTAACTGGCCCAATGAATACGGGGGTCGGAACTGCTCTTTGATCGAATGGCTTCTTTTTGAAGAAGAGTATTATCTATCCAGAGCACCCGGTCGGGTTAATACCAATGGCATCACATTACTCGGGCCAACACTTTTTGAATGGGGAACGCAGGATCAGAAAGATAGATTTTTACTCCCCATGGCTCAAGGAAAAGAGATCTGGGCTCAAGGATGGTCGGAGCCAAATACAGGAAGTGACCTCGCAAGCCTTTCAACCACTGCAATCAAAGACGGAGAAAACTACATTCTTAATGGACAAAAGACTTGGTGTTCAAGAGGAGCATGGGCTGACTGGATTTTCTGCATAGTCCGAACAGACCCTGAAAGCCAAAGACATAGCGGATTAAGTTACCTACTTGTTCCAGCCGATGCACCAGGCATAACAAGGCGGCCAGTCTCTAGGATTGACGGCGAGCCGGCTTTTGCTGAAATATTCTTTGACGATTGTCAAGTGAGCACCGAAAATTTGCTCGGCGGCGAAGGGGAAGGCTGGAAAGTAGCTATGGCTACCGCCAGTAGCGAAAGGGGTCTGAATCTTCGAGCACCAGGAAGATTTCTAGCTGCTGCAAATCAACTTGTGAACTTATACAAAAGACTTATTAGAGAGAATAGAAAGATACCTCCAGAATTATTCAATAAAATTATTGATGGTTACACCGCAGCACAAGCCTACAGATGGCAAGTCTTTTCGAAAGCATCGTCTCTTATGCATGGAGAGACTATGGGCGCAGAAGCAAGCTATATGAAAATATTCTGGTCAGAGTTAGACGTTGATCTTCATGCAACAGCTTTGGAACTCCTCGCGGAAAGGGGAGAGTTGCTAGCTTCAGCTCCTGATGCAATTGCAGAATATGACTGGATGAGCGGTTACCTATTTTCATTATCTGGACCTATTTACGCCGGTACGAATGAAATTCAAAGAAATATTATTGCTGAGAGAGTGCTGGGACTCCCGAGAAAATGAGACTAAGACTAAGAACCTCAACGCTAGCTAAAACAATGACAGGCCTACCGGAAAGCAGCGGACATGGACTTTAGATTCACAGAAACACAACACCTCTTCGCAGGTGCTGTCGGTGAACTGCTCGATAAAGAATGCACCCCTGCGACTTTGCGAACAATGACCGAAGGTAGCCATAGTTCAATCCAAACGCTCTGGGACAGTCTTTCCAATATGGGTGTTATAGGAATGACAGGGCCTGAAGGATATGGGGGGTTAGGCATGTCTGACCTTGACCTTGTTTTAATAATGGAGGAAATGGGACGTGTAGCATGCCCTGAGGCAATTATTGAACAGACCTGCATAGGTGTTCCTCTTCTCAGTAATGTAGCTGAAGGTGCAGTTGACGAGGAGTTAATAAAAGGCTTAATTAGTGGTGAACAAAGATTGTCAACATCGCTGGGCTCTACATATGTTCTAGCGGCGGACAGTGTTGACTATTTACTTCTTGAAAATAACAGTGAAATCTACCTTGTTCCATCCTCTGAAGTAGAGATGGTATTACAAGAGTCTGTTGACGAAACACGTCGACTATTCTCAATTCAGTGGGAACCAACTAAGCACACTCTGGTAGAGGCGCGCCCTAATATAGTTCGCAAATCTCTGTTAAGTGCTGTAACCGCTACAGCAGCACAATCCTTGGGGGTAGCGATACACCTGTTAGAAACAACTATTAGCTATGTGAAAGAGCGGGAACAGTTTGGAAAACCTGTTGGTGTGAACCAAGCAATAAAACATCATTTAGCAGATACTGGAAAGGCTATTGAGTTCGCTCGTCCAATGGTTCATAGGGCGGCGTGGGCACTTTCAGTTTCAGACCCTGAAGAGCAGGTTGCGGTTTCAATGGGTAAATACCTTGCATCTAAAGCCGTAAATCATGCATGCAGGACCGCACTGCAATGTCACGGGGCAATCGGCTACACAATGGAATATGATTTGCAAATTTGGTTAAAACGCGGGTGGGCGCTCGCAGCGACGAGGGGTGACGCCATTGCGCATATTGATGTGATTGGACAAAACATTCTCAACGATGAACGTAATTTAGCTAATGGATAACGAATCATTGCACGCTGCAAGAAATTTACGCAGGTCCTTTCAAGCTCTCGCAAGAAAAGTTCTTAATCACAATATTTCTCGCCAGAAATTAGACGAAATAGCAGAAAGACTTGAAACTTTTCACAATGAAATACCTGCTGCAGAAATACCGAAGTGGTGGGAGCCGGAATCTGGTTCGGGTGAGTTAAGATCAAGCACTTACAGAAACCGATCACTGTATCAGGGGCCCTACCATCTATTCTCTCCTGATCTAGATTGGGAAGAGCATTCCGGCCCTAATGGGGAGATGGGTTTTAAGTTTCACGTTACCCTATCTGACCTTTATGAGGGCCCTCCAGCGGCGGTGCACGGAGGTTTTATTGCAGGACTTTTTGATGAATTACTTGGGGCAGTACAGTCGTTAAGTCAAACTGGAACTGGCTACACAGCAAAATTAGAAATCAAATATAGATCTCTGACACCAATTGATGAAGAACTTGTTTTCGCTGGCTGGATCTTGGAATCATCAGGTAGGCGCATAACAGTCAAAGGGCAGTGTTCGCACGGAGATAAATTATGCTCTGAGGCTAGTGCGCTTTTCCTCAAGCCAAATGGGAAATGATTATTTGATGCCTAATATTCTCTTTCTATGCACAGGTAACGCAGCCAGATCAGTTATGGCTACAGTAATGATGCGTTCTGAGCGTCCTGAATACAGCATTCGAGGGGCCGGGACATTCTCAATATCTGGCCTTCCTATGAGTCAGCGGACTCGAACGGCGCTAGCTAAATTCAATTTGTCTGACCCTGAACATAAAAGTCACCAGATTGAAGAACAGGATTGCGAGTGGGCTGATTTAATTGTTATTTTTGAACGAGAACATCAGGAATACATCGCAAGAAATCACACTAAATCACTCTCAATAGTCTCGTCTCTTCCGAGAATAAGCAGAGAGCTAGAGAAAACAAATGAAAGCTTCGACAATCGCATAGAGAAATTAAATCTAACCGAAAAGAAATTTGAACAATGGGAAGAAGTGATAGACCCAGCCGGGGGAGACCAAAGCATTTTTGATTCATGTGCCCTGGAGATAAGTTCGCTGATACGCGAACTGGCATTGAGGCTCTAATGGAAACGGAAATTCCAGATTCTCTTTTGCCGATAAGGAACCGGGCTATCAACCGGCCAAAATACAGAGGACTGCTTCACAGCTATTTCTTCTTTATCTCTATTCCCGCCGGAATAATTTTAGTTATCACCGCACCCTCACCATCAGGGAAGTTCGCTGCGTTCATATTTGCATATGGCATCTCTTCAATGTTAGGAATCAGCGCATTATTTCACAGAACAAACTTCACAGACTCTGATTGGATGCGGTTTAGGAGGCTGGATCATATCGGGATCTACTTATGCATAGCGGGCGGGTATACGCCGATAGCTATGGTTGCGGTAGATGGCTGGGTTCAGAAGACATTACTTATCACAGCATGGGTAAGCGTTGCGTTAGGAACTACCATTAGGTTTCTGCCTTTCGACCCTCCTTACGGCCTCATGAATGGTTTATTTTTATCAATGGGCTGGGTAGCGGTTTTGGCTATTCCTCAACTAATTGACTTCCTGGAATTTGAATGGCTGTTGCTTCTTGGAATAGGAGGGGTGCTTTATACAATCGGTGCATTTATTGTCGGCTTGCGACGCCCAGATCCTTGGCCTGAGATTTTCGGATACCATGAAATTTGGCATGCAATGGTTGTTGCTGCGGCGACGCTACATTACTGCGTGATGGCTTTTGGTGTTATTCCTCAAGCCTAGATTTCGGTAGTTTCAAAGTGCGAAAGTAGTAGAGTAACACAAACAAAGAAGGAACTAACAGATAAATGACATTAGGACCACATCCAAAGCCTTGGCCAAGCGGTCCTGAATATGACGTCAAATTACTTGAAGAAGGTGACACCAGAAACGTTGTTGATAAATATCGGTATTGGAGTCGCGAGGCCATCATTGCTGACTTGGATCAGTCCCGTCACTCTTTTCATATTGCAATTGAAAATTGGGAACATGATTTCAATATTGGAACTGTCGTCCGTAACGCTAATGCTTTTTTAGCTCGAGGCGTGCACATAATAGGTAAGCGTCGGTGGAATAGGAGAGGTGCTATGGTGACTGACCGCTATCAGCACATCCACCATCATCCGACCGTGGAAGAATTCATTCGATGGGCAGACGATGAATCGTGCACCGTCATTGGTATAGATAACATCCCTGGTTCTGAACCGATTGAAACATCTAAGATACCCAAAAACTGTGTTCTAGTATTTGGACAAGAAGGGCCTGGACTCAGTAATGAAATGGTCAAAGCATCAACGAAAATACTCGCAATCACGCAATACGGGTCAACAAGATCAATCAATGCAGGGGTCGCAAGTGGTGTAGCGATGTACGAATGGCTCAGACAACATTCACAAGATTGAGACTATTGCAAAGGGGGGAAAGATCCTTGCATGTAAGCCTGTTCCTCTATTTTCTTTTCAATACGCCAGCCTTCGTCGGTTTTGACACAAAAATCGTTGTACCATCCTCCAACTATAAAGACGTGCAGGCTCTTTCCCTTGGGATCATAAACCCCATCAGCATTTATAGGAACTCCAACCGGATTATGGAACATAGTTCTGCATTTTGCAGAATCTCCATGATATTCAATAAATGACTTTCCGATCATATGCTGTGTCATCGGGAACATAGATAAATTCTTCTGAAGCCATTTCTTAATGGTGAGATAGTCGCCTTTCCCTTCAGGACCACCCGAACTCTCGTAGTCTAAGAATGCGCCTTCGGTAAAGACCTCGTCAAGCATGTCCCAGTCTTTGTTGTCTATTGCTTCGACATATTTGGTCATTAACCGTTCAATCTCAAAATGATCATTTATTTCATCAATATTCATATGTTCCTAAACTATTCGACTTTCGCCATCGCCCCAATACTCGTCACGCAGTAGTCGCTTATAAAGCTTTCCAGTAGGGTGCCGTGGAAGTTCATCTCGGAAGTCAATGCTTCTTGGACATTTCACTTTTGCGAGTTGCTCCTGACAATATAACAGAAGCTCTCTCTCAAGTTCTGGTGATGCTTGATCGGGGTCAAGAAGTTGAACGACTGCTTTGACCTCTTCACCCAAATCATCATTTGGAACTCCGAAAACCGCAACGTCAAGAACTTTCTCATGCATTGTTAAGACATTTTCGGCCTCTTGCGGATAGATATTAACTCCTCCCGAAATGATCATAAAAGCTTTTCTATCTGTTAGGTATAAGAAACCGTCCTCATCAACTTTTCCAATATCACCTAGCGTCGACCAGCCATTATTCAGCTTTGCACTTTCAGTCTTTTCAGGATCATTGTGGTATTCAAAATTACCATCGCTTTCAAAGTAAACGCCACCTATCTCTCCGATTGGAAGCTCAACTCCATCATCATCAACAATATGTAATGTCCCCAATATTGCTTTTCCTACCGTTCCTTCGTGACTTAGCCAATCGTCACTGTTGCAATAGCAGAATCCGTTACCCTCGGTGCCGGCATAGTATTCGTGAATAATTTTCCCCCACCATTCAATCATTTGCTTCTTCACTGGAATTGGGCATGGTGCTGCGGCATGAACCACAGACTCAAGCGAAGAAACATCAAAAGCTTCGCGCTCGGTTTTGTCAAGTTTTAATAGTCTGACAAACATTGTTGGAACTACTTGCATAAATGTTGCTTTATATTGTTGGATACTCTGAAGAAGCTCTAGGGGGTCAAATCTCGGCATCACAATTACGGTTCCACCAATCTTGTGTATTCCACGACAAAATCGAAGTGGCGCAGCGTGATATAAGGGAGCTGGAGATAGGTAAACAGTGTTTTGATTAGCTCCAAATAGAAGACCAAGCAAGGCTGTAACCCCATCTGTATCTCCCAGAGCAGTGTCCGGCAAGGGAACTTTGACTCCCTTAGGACGTCCAGTGGTACCAGATGAATAGAGCATGTCAGCGCCCTCAACCCTTGGACCGACAGGCGTAACTGGCTGTTCTGCTAAGAGGCCCTCCAGTTGATCGTAGCCATCAACATTTCCCCCCACACTAAGTCGCAAAAAAACATTTGGTATATCATCATCTAGCTCAATAGCCTCTTGCGCTTTGTAGGTGGAGGTAATGAAAGCGCCAGCACCGCAATCGTTAATGATATAAGCCATCTCCGGTGCCGTAAGCCGAGAGCTTATCGCTGTGTAATACAAACCTGCATAATGGGCGCCCCAACAGATGGATAAAAATTCCATACGGTTTTCAAGGCATAAAGCGACATGGTCTCCGGGTTCCAACCCAGCTGCCTGAAATAGATTTGCCATTCTTTCCGCATACTCATGAAGCTCTAGGAATGATATTGATTCACCTGTATCAGACATAATGATCGCAGGCTTATCAGGGGTCGACTTCGCTATTTCACCTGGGTACATTCTTCCTCCTTTATCCTTGCAGTGATGCTAAGTGACCCAAAATAGTCTTGCAACATGAGGACAAGGAAAGAACGCTACATCAGATGATAAAAGATCGTGGCCAATCGTTTGGACGAATTAAAGCATCTGAACCGCCATCAACATAAACTAGCGACCCACACATGAAATCCGCAGCTGGGGAAAGCATCATAGCTATCCATTTAGCGATGAGGTCAGGAGAGCCAAAATCGCCAACAGGAATCGGTAAGTGCTCAACAGCAGGCCCAAATACAGGGTCGTTGATACTGTTTTTGAGCAACGGGGTCATGATCGCTCCTGGACAGATAGCGTTTAAACGAATTCCACTCCCTGCCCAATCTGCTGATGGTGCATTCAAACGGACATATCTAGCAACCGCTAATTTAGAAGCCGCATAGGATATAGCCATATCCTGTGGGCTATCAAGCGCATCAAGGAGTCCATGGGCTGTCGGCTCGTCACGAGCTAGACAGGAATTAACAAGCTCATCGGGAATATTTGGAGTAATCGTAGTTGAGTTTGAGGATACAGCTACGACGTATGAGTTCTCATTGCTTTTAACTAAAGCACCTTTCAGTCCCTCCAGAAGTTCCATTGTGCCAAACCAATTAATCGAAAGCATTAGTTTCGGATCGAAGGGAACTGAAACACCAGCGCACGTTACCAACCCATCAAGTTTGCCTCCAGACATTTCAAGCGTTGCAGCAATTGCTTCCTCTCTTCCTTCGGATGTTCCCAAATCAGTTTCAATCTCTGCATTTCGGATATCAATGCCAATCACATCTTCAGATTGAGATTCCATCAACTCTCGGGTTGCAGCCCCGATGCCCGATCCAGATCCCGTTATTGCTATAGTGCCCAAAACCCCTCCCTTGGCTATTTATAACTTTAGACTCAACTAAATTTCACCGCATATTGTGTAATTCTTTCTCTAAAGAAGCAAAATGAATATGTGACTGAAGACGATTCAAATAAACCTGGTCCACCAGATAATCCACGGGTAAAGCAGAACCCATGGGAATCAATCATGCCAATTGTTTTGTTTATCGTCTTCAACAGACTGCTGGGTTTGGCACAGGCCATCGTCGCAGCAACTGTTTGGTCTGTCGCGATCTCCATTCGGAGGTATCGAAACGGACATCCTATTGGAAAGTTTATTCCTATAGTCACGGCAGGAATTGTAATTAGGGGAGTCATAGGAATAATTACTGACAGTGAAGCTGTATATTTTGGAATTGGAATTGGGACTAAAGCATCTGTAGGAATTGGACTTATTTCTACAGCGTTATTATCTCGTGACTATTTGACAAAGCAGATTAAGAAATTTATCTATTCCAATAAATTCAGTACAGACCATCCGGCTTTCCAAACAGGAGTTAACCGAGTCGCCTGCATATTAGGACTTGCATTACTTATAAGTTCCGGTTTCGACATCTGGCTGTACAACAATGCTTCGGTTGATGGTTACTTGATTATTAGATTCTTCGTGAATTGGGTGTATACAACAGCGGTGATCATATTAGTCGCCTATTATTTGGAGCGTGAATGGGGAAAAATTGTTGGTTTCCCAGGTATTTCTAATCTCCTAAAAGGTGAATTAGAAAAGGATAGTTAAAACTTTGGAGTTGGCATGAAAAGAGATTTAGGGAATTTTGGAGTCCTCATTACCGGAGGGGGGACTGGTATCGGAAAAGCATGCGCAGCTGAGATGTACTCAAATGGGGCGCTTGTGACCATATGTGGACGAACCGAAGAGAAATTGAAACAATCTGTTCAAGAAATAGTTGAGAACCAACAAGAGGGTGGGGCCATACAATATGTGACTTGTGACGTAACCGATGAGGATCAGGTTCTCAAGACTGTTTTAGCTGCTGATGAATTTGGTGAGGGCCTTGACGGAGTTGTTGCAAATGCAGGAGGGGGAGGAGCAATAGTTCCGTACCATATGCAAAAGGCGGAAGAGTTCTCGAGAGTTCTAAACTTGAACGTCCTTGGCACGATGCTTTGCATCAAACATGCTGTTCCAATGTTGCGAAAGTCTGATAAGGCTTCTTTCGTGGGGATGTCATCCATAGCAAGTCATTTAACCCATCTATGGTTCGGAGCGTATCCTGCTGCCAAAGCAGGTATTGAAGCGATCATTCGTAATGCAGCTGACGAGTATGGGCCAGCAAATATTCGGTTCAATGCGGTCCGTCCCGGTTTTATTGAGACTGAGATTATGGAAGGAATTCCCAGAGATAGCGAGATATTTAATAGCTACATAGAAAATACGCCACTCGGAGACGTTGGACAACCATACGATGTCGCAGCACTTGTAAAATTTCTCCTCAGTAATGAATCAAGGTGGATCACTGGTCAGTGCATAAATGTTGACGGTGGGCATTCATTAAGAAGAGGGCCTCAATTCACACAGTTTTTAGGCAACTTTTCTGAAGACGAGCTCCACGGAGAACTTCCCTAATGTCTCGTACGACGTTAGGAGCAGGCTCCGTGTCACTTCGTCTCTATGCATCCGAGGGGACATCAGTTGAGCAGGTAAACCAAATGAGAGCAGCGGCCCAACTAGCCGAAGAAGTTGGCTATGACGGAGTCATGGTTAGCGAACATCATGCAGGGTTTCCTGGATACTTACCCAACCCGCTTCAGCTCAGTGCGTTTCTTTTAGCAGCGACTGAGAAAATATGGGTATCTCCTTGCCCGTTACTGCTCCCAACCAAACCACGTGCCATGCTTGCAGAAGAAATAGCTTGGTTATCGAGCGCTTACCCACATCGCGTTGGAATAGGTTTTGCAGCTGGTGCGCTTCCAGTTGACTTCGAACTTGCAGAAGTTCCATTTGATGAAAAGAATGCTCGATTCAAAAGCAGTCTTCCTTGGATCGTGAATACTCTCAGAGGAATAGCTGAAGACCCAATTGCAAAAGATCTCGCCATAAAGCAATGCAAGCTTCAGCCAATTCCAATTGCAATCGCAGCACAGAGTGCTGAAGCATGCAGAAGAGCTGCGAAACTTAATGCAGGAATTCTCTTTGATTCACTTCAATCTCCTGAAGTTTCCAAGAAGCTATCTTCTGCATATCGAGAGGCTGGAGGAAATGGACCAATTATACTAATCCGTCGTGTTTGGATAGGGAGCCCGCCAGCATCAAAGATCCAAGCTCAAATGGAGCATTATCATAGCTACGCAAGTGATCAAGCTAAAGCTAATTGGATTGAGGGAGATAGCACTGTACTCGGCCAAAATGGTGCACAAGCAGCTGAGCGTTTGATCAAAATACTACATACCTCAGGGTGCGATACAGTCAACATACGAATACATGTTGCTGGGCTAGAGGCCAATCAAATAAGTGAACAATTGGAAAAACATAAAGATGATTTAGTTCCATTGTTGAAATCTGATCTCAGGCCTATCTAAGCTCTGGGGTTAAGTCCATAGGGCAAGACGCTAAACCATAAACAAAGGCATTAGGCATTTCTACAGGGTCACCAGCAAGAGCAAAGCTTTCTACACGCTTAATTAGTTGCTCGTAGAAGAGTTTTATTTCCAGACGAGCTAAAGAAGCACCTAAACAGAAGTGAGTGCCAAAGCCAAAAGCAATATGGTGGTTTGGGTCCCTAGTCACATCGAGTGTTTCAGGGTTATTAAATTTTTCTAAATCCCTATTCGCTGAAGAATACATAAGCACGACTTGGTCTCCCTTACGTATCGTTTTGCCATGTATGACATAATCCTCTGTAGCGACACGACACATATTATGAATAGGGGTTACATACCGAATAAATTCCTCTACAGCAATTTCAAGATCTGCACCTTTCTTTAGCAGCTCCCACTGAGTAGGTGAGTTAGCAAGATGAAGCATCGATCTCGCAATCACTGTGCGGGTTGTTTCCGCTCCTCCATCAAGCAACAGCAAACAATCACTTATTATTTGATCTAGACCAAAATCTGAACCATCCTTTAAACCCTCAGACTCGGCCACTATCCAAGCGGACATTATGTCATCTGAAGGGTTTATTTTCTTCTCAGAATAAAGTTTCATGCAGGCCTCCACGAACTCAAAAACTGCTTTAGTTCCCTCTTCGTTTTGGTAACGAGGCCCGCCACCCAAAGCGATCGTTTCTTCAGACCACCTATGAAGTGCGGGCCAAAGATCTTCAGGAAACCCAAGTAGATGTCCAATCATCATCGCCGGAAGAGGAGCAGCGAGTTCACCGACAATATCGGTCGGTCTTTCATTGGACAATGCATCATCAAGAAGGTGCTCCACAGCACCTGTGATATGCGGCGTCCAAGAACTAACTGATCGAGGAGTGAATCTTCTAGAAACCAGCAACCTACGAACATTATGTTGAGG
>DBHP01000123.1:18957-20864 GCA_002295705.1 Candidatus Neomicrothrix sp. UBA825
TTCTTTTCAATTTCAACAATATCGTCATACCGAGAGATACCCCATATCTCATTATGGGCATCCCAATAGATAGGGTCCTCTTCGCGCATCCATTGATAGGTCTCATAGGGATTATTCGTATAGAACTCACCATCAAGGAGATCAATCGATCTATCAGTCACGGAAACACAGTACCCCGTATCTACAAACATCGCCTCATCTGTCCTGAAAACTCACCCATGGAACTCCCAAATCATGGCAAGAGACGATAGCGTGATGGTATGTCAATAGGTATAGATTTGGAACGATTCGGCCTCCTACAAGCTGTTGTTGATAAAGATAATTACAAAAGCTCAGTAAGTAGATTTCAAGAAGAGAATATCTTGCTCCCTACCTTCGAAGAGCTAGCGGACCCCACCAAGATACCCAATTCTGTGAACGAGGCACTCAAGCAAATAGATCCCAACGATGCCCACCCCTTAAACCTATTTAGAGTCCATTGGTACAATGAATATGGAGCAAGGGGGACCGTAGATGTTCCGCAACATATTGTCCTTCCACCAGAGCTAACAGGCGTTGAAGCGAAAATCGTATTGGCCTATGGGAACCGCTTCCCCATGATTACAGCTCATAAAGTCTTGGCTGCTTATTCCTGCTTTGTGCCACGTGTTATCAGCGGCCAATTTAATCCGACTCACCATAGAGCTATATGGCCATCGACAGGTAACTTCGCCAGAGGGGGAATAGCGATATCTACTTTAATGCGAAGCCGTGGAGTAGCTGTCTTGCCAGAGAATATGAGCCAAGAACGCTTTGACTGGTTAGATAAATGGGTTATGAACCCAGACGATATTATTCGAACACCTGGGTCAGAAAGTAATGTCAAAGAAATCTATGATGCATGTAACGAACTTGAAAAAGATGAATCAAACTTTATCTTTAACCAGTTCTCCGAATATGCAAATCATATTGGGCACTATGCAGTAACGGGTAGGGCACTAGGTCACGTATTTGACTTTCTTAAAGCTAAGCAGCCACAGCTAAACCTCGCTGCCTGCACATTTGCTTCCGGATCGGCAGGTACTCTCGCTGCCGGTGACAGGTTAAAAGACGATTATGGTGCAAAGATTATCGCCGTAGAGGCCCTTGAGTGCCCCACAATGCTTTACAACGGGTATGGAGAACACAACATACAGGGGATAGGGGACAAACATATACCTTTGATCCACAATGTCATGAATACAGATATCGTTGCCGGGATATCTGATGCAGCTACAGATGGGTTAAACCTCGTATTTACAACCGATAGCGGAAAGGAATACCTAAAGTCTGAACATCATATTCCAGCGGGAATTGTAGACAACCTTAAACATTTGGGGTTCTCTTCTATCTGCAACATGATGGCCTCGATCAAAACCGCTAAAGAGTTGAACCTAGGCCCTAACGATGTAATCATGACGGTTGCGACAGATGGCTCCGAACTTTACGAAAGCGAAAAAGCTCATTTGATGAGAGACAAGTACCCCAACGGCTTCACTACTAAAGATGCGCACGAAATTTTTACTACTCACGTTGTCAATGCAGATTCCCAACACTTAGAAATTCTCAATGATGTCGGGAGAAATCGGATCTTCAACCTCGGCTACTACACATGGGTTGAGCAGCAGGGTATTCCCATAGAAGATTTTGACGCACGGCGATCACAAGAATTTTGGAATGAACTGCATAAGTTTCCACCTATCTGGGATGAAATGATTCACGATTTTAATGCCCAAACCGGCGTGTCAGCCTAACGTGAGCTCATATCACGACAGCAACACTTCTTGGATACTGACACCAGACAAGGCAGAGTGGCCTGACAAAGGTGACAAAGAGTTAAATCCTTACATCCGGTGGCGAAAAATGTTGTGGTCATGGCACAAAGCAAT
>DBHP01000123.1:21245-30963 GCA_002295705.1 Candidatus Neomicrothrix sp. UBA825
ATGCTATTGAAAGCACTTCTGGATCAAACTTCACGATAACACCCACTGGCATCTGGGAAAATGCCTCAGACCTTTTACCTGAATCTGTTCTTTGGAAAGACGAAACGCAAAATGTAGGTGGTTCGCATAAAGCTCGTCACCTTATGGGGTTACTACTCCATCTTGCTGTCGATTCAATTGAAGAAAATAAAAGACTTGCAATATCATCATGCGGAAATGCGGCAATAGGGGCAGCAACCGTAGCACGAGCTGCTGGGCGCCCGATAGATGTGTTCATCCCTACATGGGCAAATGCCGCAATTGTCGCAGAGTTGGAATCACTCGGAGCTCAAATCCATGTTTGCGAAAGAAAGAAAGATCAGCTTGGAGACCCATGCATGATTCAATTTCATAAGGCAATTGAAAGTGGTGCTCTGCCATTTGGTGTTCAAGCTACAGAGAACATACTCACTCTTGATGGTGGGCGAACAATAGGGTGGGAATTGGCTGAAGCTCTTGAAGAAAACCCTGCTGATGATTTATTTATCCAAGTAGGCGGGGGAGCACTACTAACCAGTTGCGCAATAGGGCTGTTTGAAGCAGCACAATTCAGAAGACTTTCTAAAGTTCCTAGAATTTGGGCAGTTCAAGCTGAGGGATGCGCACCATTTGATGCGGCTTGGAAGAAGATACCTAAAGAAAAAACCGTTAGCGAAGTAATTGAGTATTGCCAAGAGCATCAGTCTGAGCTTATGACACCATGGGCTAACCCGACAGGTTTGGCGACTGGCATTCTTGATGATATTACTTACGACTGGATCGGAGTTGTGCGTTCCTTATTACTTACTAACGGAGGTAGTGTAGTTGCGCGTGAAGAACAAGTAGCGCAGGCAAGCGATCTCGTTCCAAGTTTAGGAATACAAACTGAACCTACGGGAGCTGCTTCTGTGGCAGGAGCGATCAATTCATATGAATCGGGCCAAATAGGTGGTCAAACTACAATCGCAGTATTATTAACCGGGAAAGACCGAAGCATTAATCAAGGCTTTGATTAACGATTACATTATCCCTACGACTCAATGTCATCCAGATTTGACCAGGGGGGATAAGCATGGGGGAACCGTCATCTAATGTCAAAGTAAACCATTCGCGTTCGCTAGATCTTGACCAATTACCCTTTTGCATTTTCCCTCCGTGGAAAACCCATGCAGTGCCAGATCCAACAGTTTCGGCGACAGGAACATTAGATCCAGACTCGCAGCCATAACAAGTAAGAAAATAAATAGTCTCAAGCATGATAAGTGTGTCTGCAGAAATTCTACGAGCATTGTTATTCGGATCTAAGTAGTAGTGCGGTTGATTGGTAACTTCGCCAGAGGGGGAATAGCGATCTACAGTGCTCTTTTCATAATGGAATTCCTCCTCATTCCAATACCAAGAAGTCGTGTAGTCAAACCAATACTTAAGAGTTACGTCCTCCGCTACGGCCGCATCATCGGGCATATCACCGAACTCCCAAAGTGGGCTTAAGGGATTTGAATAAGTTCCGCGATTATCAAGAGTTCGTAAAGAATTCGTGTCGCCATACAAATTCCAAGGTCTTGGTCTGGCAGATACCCGGAAAGACCCAGGTGGTTCAATAAACCATCGGGCAGTAGAAGCATCTCCAATAGCTTGAATCCAGTCTTGCCCGCCTGAATTTACAAATGTTGAAGCCCATGAGTTCTGAAGTGCAAAGTCGGTTGGCCTCATAGACCGAATGGGTCCAACGAAGTCAGTGTCAGAAGCTTGAAAAACCGCTAAATATCTGGTGATGCCCTCGACCCAGACTTCAATCATCATATCTGCTAACTGGATTCCAGACTGTGGTCGAGCTTCCTCATGGTTATCAACTTTGATCACTAATATTCTTCTTTCGAGAGTCTCATCATCAACGGCTAAACCATTAAAAGGCGACCGCGTGATGCCATCTATTTCGCCTTGTTCAAAAATCGTCGGCGTCGGGGTTGGAATGGGAGTAGGCGATGGTGTCGGAACACGTGTTGGTGATGGTGATGGTGTTGGGGTCGGCGTGGACTCGACTGTGGGGTTCGTTGGTTGACTAGTGAGTTCTTCGGTCGGTTCAATGGGCGCAAGCGCGGGTTGATTAGAATCGGAACAAGCTATAACTCCTGTCAGGAGCACAAATACAGAACAAAAGGCTATCAGAGATTGGAAACGTACTAGTGGCCTGTGAGCATATGGGGAGTTGGGGTGCACAGATGGATAGTAGAGGATAATTTCATACTTTTAATGTCATTGATTGGATTATAAGTCGCCTATTTCGGCAGGGCCGAAAAGCGGATCTTTACCACGTATCGCCCCCCATCGGCGCGTACCGTACTCAAAATGCCACCACTCACAATTGAGAACTACAAAGCCAGCTTCAGTCATGGACCAGTAAAGCCACCTTCGTAACTCTCTATCAATGCTTTTCTTAGTTTCTAATGCGTCAGCAGCCGCTAAATCGGTGAAATCATCAAAACCCGTACCCAATCCGAGAGGGATTCCGTGAAGTGTGAAGCTACAGTCAACTGTCCCGCCAGATAAGTGAGGCGGACAAAGTCGGGGTTCGCTATCAGCAGGCGAGACAAAACCTTCAGGCAAAATTGGATCCTTGTAGGCTGCATCAAACAGTTCTGCTTGGAGATCTAGTGGTCGCCAAGCATCAAAAACGCATAAACCCCATGGCTCAGGAAGTGAATCAGCGACTTTGCAAAGGAGAGCATATGCCTCTGGACGTAACCAAGTCCCATTTCGAGCATGATTCCAACCTGCGTTTAGGTAACTTGCGATGGTCTTGATTCGGGGGTGTTCAACTATTTCTAAGTTCCCCAAAGTATCCGGAGCATCAGGAAAATTCGATGGTTCTACCAGAGTTGGCATGGGTTCTGTCTCTGGTGGATAAATTCCAAATCTTTGACATACCTGCTCGCCTGATTCCGTGAGTAGTGGATCATTGAAATAAGGCATGAAATGAAGGTACATCAAATGTGAGCTCACAACAGATCAAAATACAAAGATTCGCTTCAGCGAGAACCACAAAGAAGTGTAGGCTATCCACAAGGACCGGGTACGGGTGATTGTTCTTTATGTATGATGCTGAAGCGATTGTAATAGGAGGAGGCCATAATGGGCTTATCTGCGCTGCATATCTAGCCAAAGCAGGCGTTAACACAATTCTTGTGGAAGCGAGAGATTCAGTCGGGGGATGTGCCTCGACAGTTTCTGACCTGGGTGCAAGATTTAATATTTGTGCCTGCGATCATAGCTTGATTAGGGCAATGCCTTTAATAGACGAATTAAATCTAAGCTCCCATGGATTGGATTACCTGGAACCGGAGGCTACTTATGTGAACGCTTTTCATGAAGATAATGGTTCTTGGGTTTTCTACCATGACTCGAACCAAACACTTGATGGGTTATCAATCACACATCCATCCGAAGTCGAGAACTACGAGCGATATTTAAAAGATGCGATACCAGTAGCAGATCTTGTAATCAAAATAGCTCAAAGCGGGGCCTCAATGCCGGAGTTTCTGCAAGCTGCAACCCGACAAAAGATGAAAGGACTAGCCAAGCTTCTTCGTTGGAGCAAAGCTAGTGCAGTTGAGGTATTCAAAGACTATTTCGATGACTGGCACCTTTACATGCCCGGAATCAGCACAGGGCCAACTGTGTGGGGTGCCCCCCCAGAAGCCCCAGGAACCGGTTTAGCAGCGACTGTCTACGCAACAAGGCATTTAATAGCAAGCGGTAGACCGCGAAGGGGAAGTGGCTCACTCCCAGATGCCATACTAAAAAGCTATCTCAGTAGTGGAGGACAAGTACGTTTGAAAAGTATTGTTGAAAAACTCCAAATTGAAAACAATAAAGTGAAGGCGGTTCAACTCCAAGACGGTAATGTCATAGAAGCCCCGATTGTGGTAGCTGCATGCGACCCTCACAATGTCCTCGTTAATTGGATTGACGAAGCGCCAGTACCCGCTAAATCTTTAATATCGAGATGGCAAAAGGAACCTGCTCCAGAGGGCTACGAGTCAAAACTAGATGGCATAGTTCAAAATTTGCCAACATATAAATTCATGTCCGAACTTGCGGGGAGATTTGACCACACTGACTTATCACAGTCAACAGTAATTATCTCACCATCACCTGAGAAGCTAAATGAAGCTCACGTTCTAAAAGGCCAAGGTCTTATTTCCGACCAACCCACTATGTTAGCGAGCATACCCTCAGCTTTAGACCCAGAAATGAAAGCAGATAATGGCCTGCATACATTTGGTCTAGAAGTTCTTTTCACTCCTTATTCTCTCAACGGGGGGTGGCAAGAATCAAAAGAACCAGATCGATGGCTGAAAATCTGGGGAGACCTTATGGATGGAGACCTTAGGTCACAAATCACGAACTGGAGGGCTATGACCCCAGATGTCTACGAAAGAGACTTCTTTATGTCAAAAGGTCATAGTCCTGGATACGCAGCCTCTCCTTTAGCAACACTCGTCGGAAGGAGCCCTGAGTTAAGTAGATATAAAACACCGATCAAAGGACTGTACCTAACTGGTGCAGGCACATTTCCAGGTGCCGGAATATTTGGTGCCCCAGGAACAAATGCAGCAAAAACAGTTCTAAAGTCAATGGGTAATTCCTGACGATGACCAAACTTAGTATAAATATTATGCCTATCTCTCCTGCCGAAGAGATTGCGGAACTAGCCGCTTATGCAGAAAGTAAAGGTTTTTCTCGTTGCTGGATTTATGACGAAGGACTAGTTACCCGAGACGTATATGTAGTTCTTGCTGCTATTGCAGCTAAGACAGAAAAGATATTAATTGGGCCCGGTATTACCAATGCCTATGTTCGACACCCAGGAGTTACGGCATCTGCGATAGCTACAATTAACGAATTCAGCGATGGACGCGCATTTTTAGGTTTGGGTTCCGGAGGCGGATTAACGCTTGACCCGATGAAAATCATCCGGCACAAGCCTCTGACGTTAGTGCGAGAGATGGTTGAAGTTCTCCGACTGCTATTTAGCGGCGAAACAGTGAGTTTCTCGGGAGAGGAACTTTCAATTGGTCCTACCCAGCTGAACTATGGAGGCAAGGAAATAGATATCTTTTTAGCGGGGCGTGGCCCTAAGATGCTAGAACTCGGAGCCCAGAAGGCTGATGGGTTTTACCTAAGCTACATATACAAAAAACACCTTCCGGATGTTATCGCTAAGCTACGCTCAGAGAACAGGCCAGATACCAAAAGGTTCAACATCGTTTACTCAACAATGCTAGTCACTGAAGAAAAAGAATTAGAAGATGCTAAAGCTCAACTCTCGTTCAGACTTGTGGATTCTCCGCTAAATATAAAAGAAGAAATTGGAATGACTCAAGGAGACGAGGCCAAAATTAAGGATGCTCTTAGAGAAGGCGGCCCTCAGCTAGCCGGAAAATTCGTCAAGGAAGAATGGGTGGAAGAATTTACATTAACTGGGAATTTGGAATCATGCAGAGAAGAATTGTTCCAATTCTTTGAAGCGGGTATAGATGAGTATCAACTACCTGTGTACGAACTGCAATCTGCCGAAAAGGATATTGAACGAGCTGCTACCTTCTTTAAAGGTGAACTTCCGTAGGGGCTCATCGCCCTTCCCAGCGTTTTAAATTAGCAACATCTATCCCTAAATGATCTAATGCTCTGCCTACAGAATGATCAACGATATCCTCAAGGTTTTTAGGGTTGTTATAAAAAGCGGGAATAGGAGGATATATCACTGCTCCGATTTCGGTAGCCTTTGCCATAAGACGAAGGTGCCCTAAATGAAACGGGGTTTCACGAACCATAAGTACCAAGGGGCGTCGTTCCTTTAGCGTCACATCCGCAGCTCGGGAAACCAAGTCAGCGCCAAATGAGTTCGCTACGGCAGAGAGCGTTTTGATTGAGCAGGGAGCAACTATCATCCCAGACGTCTTAAATGACCCGCTAGCGATAGAGGCGCCGATATCTCGTGCACTATGTAACACATCAGCTAATTCCTCAATCTCTGAAACACTGCATTCAGTTTCAATCCCGATGGTGGTTTTTGCTGAAGGAGTTATAACAAGGTGGGATCTTACATCTTCTATTTGCCGGAGCATTTGTAAAACACGCATCCCATATATTGAGCCACTAGCTCCAGAGATAGCAACCACCACGTTCCTCGGGCTCATATTATCCTTTAAAAAATCTAGAAAGATCAACGGAAGGATAAGCTACCCGTTCACCATATTCACGCCGTTCTCTTTTATAGGTGGCATCAATTCCGACCTTCGTACTTATTCCACGTTTATCAGCTGTCGGATCCATTTCGTGACCTTGTGCCTCACCAACTTGGAAAACATCGCGCTCCCAGTGCACTCGATTCGTTATTGCCCAAAGAACCTCAGAAGATTCATGCATATTCACATCACGGTCCACCACCACAACATTTCGTATGTTGATGTGTGCTGACATTGCTGCCATTGCCAGATTTTTTGGAGTGCCGGGGTTATCCCGATCTATCTGGATTACTGCCATAAAACCATTGCCATAGGGTGGAATAATCACATCTGCATTTGGGTCAATGTGGCGGATATGTTTGCGGAGTAATGGTTCTCTGGGGAGGATATTTCCGATATAAATATGTTCATACCAACCTGGAATTATCGTTTGGTAAATGGGTTCATTTCTAAAGGAAATTGCTGAAACCTCTAAAGTTGGCGAATCCCACATCTCCCCGTGGTAACCATGGAACTCTGCGAGCGGCCCTTCAGGTGCTCTTTCTGCTGGCCTGATATGGCCCTCAATCACGATCTCGGAATGTGCAGGTATATCAATATCAACGGTCTTCCCCTTGCAGACCTTTATGCCTTCGTCACGAATGGCGCCTGCGATTAATAATTCATCAACTGGCGTCCGCACCCCAGCAGCAATCATAATTGCGGGGTCAAGGCCCATCGCTAAGGCTACCGGAAATGGCTCTTCTGGGTCAGGGCGAGATTTCATGAAAGTTCCAACATCTCGCCATTCATTGACGTTAAAGCCGAGAATATTCTTCTCTAACACGAGCATGCGATTGTAGGAGAGGTTGCCACGCCCTGAAACTGGGTCCTTTGTCACTGAAACTGCACCTGTGATGAAAGACCCTCCGTCACCTCTGCTATGTTTTGGAATTGGCAAAACGCTAAGATCAATATCGTCACCAGTTAAGCAATTCTCGTGCCAATCGGCTTCTGTTGTAAGTTGCGTAGAAATCCCATTACTAATCTCGAGTGCTTCACCCATAACGTCAACGATCGATTCCGGGTCACACTCTAAAGCCAGTGCTGTCCTTCTATGCGATGAAACTCCTCCTGCAAAAATCGGCATTTCTGTTTCTTTGACATTAGTGAAGAAGGCTGCTCCTCCGTCGCTGCGAGCGAGTGATGCTGTTATGTCAGCAATTTCGTGATTGATTGAAACCTCCGTGGATATCTTAGCGAGTTGGCCGTTCTCTTCTAGGACATTGATAAATGAGCGTAAGTCGTTAATATCAGCCATGCTATAGAATATACCTCAGATAGGTATTACGCCTTTTGGAGCATAAAATAGGTTATGTCCAACTCCACAGCCACTTCACTATGCATCAAAAATGCTTTTATTCCCGGACGTGGGCTAAGTGATATAGGTATTGATCAAGGGAAAATCACTTCCTTCACTCAGCCAAGTGAAACGCACGCGTATAACGAAGTTCATGATCTCAAAGGGTGGTTGCTTGTCCCTGCAATGGCTGAGCCACATGCTCACTTGGACAAAGCTTTAACGGCAGATATTGTCCCAAATCCATCAGGGGAGCTAATGGGAGCGATCAATGCTTGGATTGATGCCGCAGAAAAGGGAACATTTACGCATGAGAACACAGTTCAGCGAGCATGCGAAGCAATGGAGTTACTGGTCACCCATGGAATAACAGCTGTCCGAACGCATGTTAACGTCACTGCTGAAATCGGCACCTCATCAGTAGAAGCTCTGTCTGAGGCAAAGAATCAATTCAATGATGTATTAGATGTCCAAGTAGTGGCGTTGATGAATTCCCCGATGACAGGACCGGACAGCAAGGGCAATGTTGAAGCGCTACATTCCGTAATAGAGTTCGGCGTTGACTTTGTAGGCGGTTGTCCTCACCTTGAACCAGAACCTCAAAAGATGATCACTTTTATGTTGGGAATTTCGCAAGATGCAGGACTGGGTATTGACTTCCACATTGATGAAACACTCAATAAAGACATGCTGACTTTGAAAGAGTTAGCCAAGCAAGTGATTAACACCAGCTTTCCATACCCCGTATCAGCGAGTCATTGTGTTTCACTTGGAATGCAATCTGAAAAGACCCAGTCAGAGGTTTCAAAGCTCGTCGCTGAAGCAAACATAAGCGTTTTTGCACTCCCTCAGACAAATCTTTACTTGCAAGGGCGTGAACATCAGGAAGCTATGCCGCGAGGTTTGACTGCAGTCAAAGCCCTAATCGAAAATGGAGTTCTAGTTGCCGCAGGAGCAGATAATGTCCGCGATCCTTTTAATCTCATGGGTCGCAGCGACCCTTTAGAAACTGCTTCGTTGATGGTGATGGCAGGGCATCAAAGTATTGAGAATGCATTTGAAATGGTAAGCGTTAATGCAAGAAAAGCCATGGGTCTTGAATCCGCTTGTTTAAATCAAGGAGACTTAGCCGACTTTGTAGCTATTGATGCACCATCGCTGGGAGCTGCAATGGCTGATGCGCCAATGAGTAGACGAGTTTTCAAAGAAGGGAAACTAGTTGGGAAAGCAGATCAGACTTCCGCGATATATAGAGGGTCATGAATCGCTCAGCATCAATCGCGACTGATTTAGTTCTAAGCCCATTTGGCGCTTCGGCAAAGGAACTGGTTGAAGCTGCGACGTGTGCTGATGAAAGTGGTTTCGATGGGGTTTGGGTCTTAGATCATTTCAGTGGAAAATTAGTAGGCAAAGGTTGGTCACATGAACCCTTCACTGTCCTTGGAGCGATAGCTAATGCAACAAAAAAAGTGAACGTCGGACCACTCGTTGCAAACATGGTTAACCGAAACCCAGTGTTACTAGCATCGTCCTTTTCTTCACTGCAGTCCCTAGCTTCGGGAAGAGCTGTGTTGGGTCTCGGGACAGGAGCTCCTCCAGGGTCAAGATTTGCTTTAGAACAAGAAATGATAGGCAGAGGACTCGAAGAGGAAGGAACTAAGCGGCGTGAGCGCCTAATTGAAACTATTAATGCTTTAAGAAGTATTTGGAAAGGCGAAAAGAATTTTGGAGGAAACTACTTCTCATATGAGGGTTTAGAGAGCGTTATCGTGCCTAGCATGCCTTTACGAATCATAGTTGGGGCAAACGGGAGAAGAATGATTGAGTTGGCTTCAAATCATGCTGATGGTGTGAATATTCGGGTAGGTCCTTCTATCAAAGACTTGATTCATCTCGCTATTGAGTTGGCGCCTAGCGCAGACTTTGAGATTAGTATTCACGAAGACTTTGATTACAGCCATCCTTTTGGCGGAGATCTTGAAAAGTGGGTGCAATGGGGTGTCACAAAACGGGCGTGCATGGTCAGTGCGCCCTTTGATATAAAAGAGATCAGCGCGATTGGCGAACGGATCGTCGCAGCAACTAGTTAAAGCTGAATGAGCCCCTACGT
>DBHP01000123.1:31356-39112 GCA_002295705.1 Candidatus Neomicrothrix sp. UBA825
AAGGAAAACTGCCACACCAAGTCCTGCAGATAAGATAACGGAGGTGAGGAGCTCTTCTCCTTGCAACCGGCTTGCAAATCGCTTTATCAACTGACCCAAACCAACTTCGCCTCTACCGAAGAAGAAATCACCGACTATCGCGCCAACAACTGAAAGTCCAGCAGAAATTCTCAAACCGGCGAATAAAGCTGGCAAAGCTGCCGGGAACATGAGTTTCCGTAATCTCGTTACACGATTAACGTGGTGGAGTGTAAATAAATCATGCATTCCTTTTTCGGCAGATTGTAACCCGAACAAGGTATTAACAATGATCGGGAATAGGGCAATGATGATACAAACTACAACCCGCGATGTCTGCCCGGTGCCCCACCAAAATGAGATAAGAGGAACAATTGCTAAGATCGGAACCGCTTGCAACGTTACAAGGAAAGGGAACAAGGCTTTCTCCACTGATACAGCCTGACTCATCAGAACAGCTAGGAACAATCCGATTAGAATGGCAAGCACTAAACCAATTCCAGCAACTTTTGTTGACGACCACAAAGATTGAAGCATCTCGGACATTCCGCCGGTACCTCCCCAATCAAGGAAACCTTCGGTTAACACCTTGTCAGGCGGTCGCAACAAAAACCTTCTGTTTTCTGCCAGCATTACATAGGAAATAAAATACCAACCTCCAAGGACCAAAGCCCCAAACAGTATCGGCGGTATTATGTTGAGTGCTATTGATTTAGCTTTTCCTGGCCCAACTGATTTTGGTGCAGTAGTTTCTACAACAGTGTCAGTCATGAATGCCCTCCTCTTAGTTCCTTAGACACTTCTCCGGAAATTCTTGCAAATTCTGCGTCAAATCGTAAATCAGGTTTCCTCGGATAATCGAACGGTATATCAAAAGATGCAACAATCTTACCAGGTCTTGCTGACATAACTAAAACCTTAGTAGACATAAACACAGCCTCCGTGATTGAGTGTGTTATGAACAAACCGGCGAAACCCTCTTGCAAGAACAACTGTTGAGTCTCTTCGTTAAGGTGTTCTCTTGTGATTTCATCAACAGCACCAAAAGGTTCATCAAATAAGAATACTGGTGGCTTGAGAGTCAGAGTTCGTGCGAGTGATGCACGCATTTTCATTCCGCCGGATAATGATTTCGGATAATGATTCTGAAAACCTTGTAAGCCGACAAGATCAATTGAAGCTTCAGCAAGTTCACGACGCTCGGCTCTCCCCATTCCATGAAGTTCGCATAACAGTTCAACATTTCCGAGCACCGTTCTCCACGGAAGCAAAGTTGCGTCCTGAAATACATAGCCCAATCTGTCTCTGTCAACGGCTACATCACCAGCTGTCGGTTCCAAGAGCCCAGAGGCAATTTTTAGCAGGGTAGATTTACCGCAACCAGATGGCCCCACAACTGTCACAAACTCGCCTTTATCAACAGAAAAGGAAATATTCTGTAGTGTCTCAGTTCCATCAGGGAATATCATCCCAATATCATCGAAGGCTAAAGCAGCACTTCCGTTATTACCCATTGACGATTCCTTTTGAATTACGTAATCAACGAAACAATACAACGTCTTTTGTCGTTAAGCGAACTTATATGGACAGATAGAGCTATTTCTTTGATTGCTTGCGGCATAAGGCGCATCGTGTACGCTTCTTTAATGGTCATTGAGTTCCTCACGTTTACTGTCCCAATAGCAATTCAAAATCAATGGAAAGCTTTGGATGAGGCTGTGTGGACTTGTTTTTTAGAGAAGCAGAAGGGCTTTGTCCAAAAGGAATTGTGGCAGTCCCCAGAAAATCCGGAAAAGTTGCATGCAGTAATCTGGTGGAGAGATAAGGATTCATGGAAAGCAATAACTGATGAGCAGATAAGAACGGTAGATATGGGAATGGGTGATTATCTCATTGAGCCAGAAATGTGTGAGTTTGTAGTTATTACTGACTCCGAATAGGACATGTCGGTGCCCTTTGAAGTAGGATTCCTTTAGAGGATGATATGAAAACTGGCATATTTCTATTTGGTGGTGTTGAGATGGACGACGCAGGGGCTGGGCCTCCTGCGCCTACTGATAGAAGGTATGGACCGAAGGAAATATGGCATGCCACAGAACGGATTCTTGATATGGGCGTCCTCTCCGACAAATTAGGTTTTGACTCCTACTGGTTAACTGAACATCACTTCCAATACGAAGGGTATGAGGTTGTACCAAATGGGATGATGCTTGGGGGTATCCTTGCTGAACGAACTGAGAACATCCAAATCGGTATGATGTTCAATGTCGTCGGGCAATGGCATCCGTTAAAACTCGCTGAAGACTTTGCGACACTGCACAATATCTCAGGCGGGCGAGGAGCATTGGGTATTGCTCGTGGGACCGTTCCGCGCGAAGCAGAGAATTTGGGCTCAAAGATAGGTTCTTATGACAATCCTGACAGCCTCGCAGCGGACGAGTTCAACAGGAAACAATTTGAAGAAGCTGTTGAAGTTATTAGATTAGCTCTTGATAACGACACATTTAGTTTTGACGGAGATGTCTATACATTTCCTGTTCCGGGTATCCCAGACAGAGGAGGTTTCGTCCAAGACCTGACCCTCGTTCCACGTCCGCTATACCCGTATGAAATTTGGCAGGCAATTACATCACCGCCAACCCTTGAGACAGTTCCGCGAAATGGGTGGGGAGGAGTCATGTGGCTAAAGCATTTTGAGTTCATGAAACAATTTTGGGAAAAATATGCGTCAATTTATCAAGACTCGCATGGTGTAGCCTTAGCACCTGGAGAGAAAAGAACCCTTGTTCTATGCACCTGTGTTGAAGAAACAAAAGAAGCAGCGATTAAGTCGGTACGCAATGGCCATGATGAAATGTGGAAATTCCTTGGTCCATACGGCTGGAGTAAAGGGTACATGGGACCTAATGGCGGGCCTGCACAATCTGGCCTTATACCCACCCTTGAAGAGTCTATTGAGAACAAAGTCTGGTTGGTTGGAAACGCCGATGATGTTGCAGAGCAGATTCAGTGGTATTGCGACTATCTTGGGGGAGTCGAGAATCTCGTTCTTTTCCCTGCTATGCCCGGAGACCAGTACTCCAAAGTGGAGGAGCAACTGCATCGGTTAGCCGAAGATGTTATGCCCCAGTTGTGATAGCCCTTGCTATTTAATTTCTCATCAGGGAAAGGGCTAAAACTTGGAAGTGTTAATTCTGCAAGCCCACCCAAGCGCTAATAGTTTCAACCAAGCTATTCTCGACACAGCGCTTGTATCTCTCCAGCGAAGCGGTATCAACCCAACTGTGATACGACTTGGCAAAGAGAAGTTGCGGGTAAATACCGCTTTGAGAAAACCGTCGGCTCTTATGCTCATATACCCAACTTGGTGGGGAGGGTACCCTGCATCTTTAATGCAATGGATAAGTGAAATGCACCAAAGTCAAAGTGACCTATTTCAAGATGTTAGAACGATTTTGTCTATCACGACGCATGGCTCAAGCAAATTCATTAACTTACTACAGGGTGAGTGGGGTAGGTCATATACAAAAAATAAAATAGCTAAGATTTGCGATAACAGTGTGCAGTTGAAATGGACTTCTCTTTACAAGATTGATAGATGCACTCACGAAGAACTAGAGAGCTATCTCACTAAAGTTAAAAGCGACGTAACGGAATTCATCGCTAGCTAAATTTGACCACCTTTCATTAAATTGTCTCTTGCCAATGCCCCAAATGATTCAAGATCGTGAATGACTGAAATCGAAGACCTGCATCTTAAACCAGCGTTCATTCGAATAGCTCTTAATAAAGACTTACTAGGGCTTGACCTTTTCATTCTCTTTATGTTTGGCTCCGTAAGTGCAAGAAAATGGATATGTCGTAAATTATTTAGAGCGCCTTTGACCCGCCCACTTCCCGAAAAGGTGAATGAAACCCCAGGAATGAAGACACGCTCAAACCAGCTTTTTACGACAGCAGGGAAAAGGTCATTGATAAGTGGGTAGCACAGTATTAAACCTTCTGTAGTCTTCACTAACTCAGCGGACGTCTTCTGAGCAGTTGAAATTAAATTATTTTCAAGATGGTACGACTCTCGCTCGCGCTCCGACATGAAGTCGTCGAAACCTTCCTTTACTAAATTCAGAGTTGAAATCGTAACTGGCAACTGCGATAGGGACCCAGAGATAGCCTGTAACGGGATATCTGAATCCTCAAAGCCGTTTACTATCAAAAGTCTCATTCACTAACTATTTCATACTTTGAAGATGTCTATAAAAATTGTTAATAACTTGTATCAACTGATCTTGCATGTAATGTCAGTCCATGGCACAAAGAATGGGACTCTACCTCCAAGACAAGCATGATATAAAATATGAACTCCAGATAGCGCAATATGCAGAGGAAAAAGGCTTTTCCGAGATCTGGCAGGCGGACACAAGACTGGCGCGTGACTGTATCGTTATGATGAGCGCGTTATTGACGCACACATCCCGAATAAAGATTGGCAGCGGTGTATTGCCAATTTACACGCGTAATCCAGCGGTTATTGCTGCTTCATGGAGCACTATGTGGGAACTAGCGGGTTTAACGCCCAACGGAGAGAGCAGAGTCATGTTAGGTCTCGGGGCATGGTGGGAACCCATAGCTTCTCGAGTTGGCGCAGATCGTAGGTCGCCTTTAAAAGCGATGCGAGAAAATATTGAGGCTATTCGAGCATTGTTCTCCATGGAGGAGGTTAGCTACGAGGGGGAATTCGTTAAATTAGACCACGTGAAGTTAGATGTTGCATACGGGTCCACTGAACCTAGGAATATACCTATATACATTGGGGCAACGGGGCCTAAGATGCTGCAATTAAGCGGAGAAATTTGCGATGGCCCAGTCCTCAATTATGTCGTGTCAACTGAGTATATAAAGGATGCTGTGGGCCAAGTTGAGATTGGTGCCCAGCGAAGTGGGAGAGAGATCTCTGCGATAGATAGGCCTGAATTGCTGGCCTGTTCTTTATCAGATGATGACCCCGAAGCTGCGATAATGATGGGGAAGTCACTTGTCGCCTACTATCTCGGTACAGAGCCACACATAATGAAAGCTTCCGGAGCTGATCCCAGCCTTGTAGACAAAGTCAAAGAGATAGTTGGTTGGCCAGCAACAGAAGAAGATTATAAGAGAGCTGCGCACTTAATACCTGATGATCTAGTCAGGAAATTGATGGCTGTTGGGACTTCAAGTGAGTGCAGGGATAAAGTTTCTGAATTCATAGAAGCAGGTGTTACGTGTCCTATTCTCTACCCGATCATGGATGATATCGAACCGGTTGTTGAATCATTTTCGGATTGGGAAGTCGGAAAGTAACGTGGCAGAGAACAGACCATCCGGTATTGATATTCTGATTGAGAACACCGCTGTTCTTCTTCTCGACGATGAATTTACAGTGGTGGACCCTGGTTGGGTGGCTGTCAGTGGAGATGTAATTAAAGAAGTAGGCTCAGGGACCCCTCCAGCGAGCGTTCGTGAGGGTGCTGAAACTGTTATTGACGGTTCGGGTACAGCGACAATGCCTGGTATGACTAACGCACACACTCATTTATTTCAAACTTTCTTTCGAGGGCTTGGTGACGATAAATCACTCCTAGATTGGCTTGAACATTGTATTTGGCCAGGTGCCGTGCATCTAGACGCCCACACTGCGAAGCTGGCCGCGATGGTTGGATTAATTGAGAATTTACGGACAGGAGCTACATCAGTCATCGACCACCAATACATTCATATAGATGAAAGCATTAGTGACGCGATCTGTGAAGCTGCTGACGAACTTGGGGTGCGTTTTCTTCTCGCACGCGGTTGGGCAGATCGAAATTATGAGCCCTCATTAACTGAAACCCATGAACAGGTAATCGAGAGAACACGAACAGTTCGCAATAAATGGCATGGCGTCAACAACGATCGGATTACGATAGAGCTCGCACCCTTAATTCCTTGGGGGTGTAGTGATGAAGCCATGTCGCAGACGATGCGTGAGTCACGTTCGTGGGGAGCTGGAACTCACATACATTGTGCTGAGACCCATACCGAGGTTGAAATGAGCATTGAAGAGCGAGGGTTGCGCCATGTTGAGTGGCTGTCCCAGTTAGGTGCATTAGGCCCAGATACTCAATTAGCTCACAGCGTTTGGTTGGATGACAATGAGTTAGACCTTATTGCTGAAAGCGGGTCAATAGTAGTTCACTGTCCCGTAAGTAATATGTACCTGGCCTCTGGAGTTCCGAGAATTCTGGACATGATTGCTATGGGAATTCCAGTTGCTCTTGCAAGCGACGGGCCAGGAAGCAATAACCGTCAAGACATGTTCGAAGTGCTTAAAGCAACAATCTTATTACAAAAGGTGCACAACCTGAACCCGACTGCGCTCCAGCCTGAAGATGCGTTAACGATGGCGTGTCGTGGGGGCGCGCGAGCGCTAGGGAAAGAAACACAAATCGGTCAGATTGCATCGGGCTATAAGGCGGATTTAATTGTTGTTGATCTTGAAACTGTTTTCACAGCTCCAGTGCACAGTGTTGCGAGCTCGTTAGTCTTTTGTGCATCGCCATCGCAAGTGCGACATGTAATAGTTGACGGTCAACTATTAATTCAAGACTCGATACTGCTGGGATTAAATGAAATGGACATTCTTACTCAAGCTAATGAAGTGGCCCAAAAATTATTTGCGAAAGCCGGAATAGAGTCTCGACTTACTAGACCCTCTGAAGCTTCTAACTAGACGAACCGATTACTGGACGCTCTTCCTTCACAACTCGCTCTTCAGGAGATGAGAAGCTCCAAACTACGTCGTCATCATCTTCGTCATCAATTTCACTATCTTGTGTTGGGGCATCCTCCGCGCCGGCGACAGAAATAACTTCAGGGAGATCCTGATCGCTCTGCCCTGTTTCTGGTGTGGACCCCGAAGGATCTTCAATAGCAGATACATCTTCACTAGTTCCTTGTTCCGGTTCGGTAGTGTCCGATTGAGATTCTTCAAGAAGGTGGGAAAGATAAATAGGATTATTTGACCTTGGATAACCTGGAATGGATCCTGTGATGATTCTAACCCTGCTTTCAGATGAGCCGAGGCGCTCCTGGATGACATCCGCGAGTTCCTTCATTTTCGCTGTTGCCTCGCATTGGATTAAAACTTGGCACGTGAACTTACCCGTAACAAGTGCAATGTCGCATACTTCTTCGATGTCTTCTAATGCGTTTGCGATTCTCTCAGCTTTCGCTCCGTTCGGTAGGACTACATCTACATAGCCTCTAGGAAGTAATTCGTCTCTGTAATTTGCTAATTCAATCGTGAAGCGGCTAATGATACCCGACTTCATCAGATTGTTAACTCTCACGCGAGTAGCGGAATGACTTCTACCGATTGCCTTTGATATCTCGGTGACAGTCCGGCGAGAGTCTTCTTTCAATTGCATGAGGATTTCTTGGTCTAATTCATCCATGAAGCGATTATAGCTATTTCTAGTTTTAATTGGCGCAATATTCAATTAAATTCACGAAACCGTAATAGTCGAATACATATAATAGACCTGTTGAGATTTGCTCCAGACCAAAAAAAAATGATCTTCGCGCCTCGATCGGCTCAGTTTTCGATTTAATTTTTAAAAATAAAAGAAATTTAACCAGGACAAAATTTAGATTTAATTTATATCCAATTCGATATAGCGATCTTCAACTATTTTCACTGCAGGTGCAAGGAAGTTCCTACAAC
>DBHP01000123.1:39498-40812 GCA_002295705.1 Candidatus Neomicrothrix sp. UBA825
TATTCAATTCATTTCCTTGCAAGGATGACTGGACTGAATGAAGCCGTTTAATATCAAGAAGACATCGCCGCGTATATCGCAGGTGGCACCTGTCAAGCAGATTAATTCACGACGTCCAAATCTCTGGAAAAAAGTAATTGCCGTTGGGTTTTTTGCCGTAATTCCAGTACTTTTTACACAAAAAGCGGTTTTCGCTGAAGGCGAGGGTTTCACGATTGCTGAAACTTCAGGCTCAACTTCCGTTGATGAATCAGGTACCAGTGATAATTTCACCATTGTGCTGGATGTCCAGCCAGCCTCTGATGTTACTCTATCAATCTCCGATGGCAGTTCTGACGAGACATCAATTTCACCCACCACAGTTACTTTCACAAATGGTAACTGGGACTCCGCTCAGACTGTAACAGTCACCGGTAGCGACGACGACATCATTGATGGATCTCAAACTTCGACTATAACGATTTCCGTCGTCGACGAAATCTCTGATAACGCATACGACTCCGTGGCAGATCAGACCTTATCTGTAACAACAACTGATGATGATGCGGCAGGGTTTACCGTTACTGAAACCCTCGGGGCTACAGAAGTAGACGAAACAGGAACTACAGATACTATTTCAGTAGTTCTAAATGCTGAACCTTCATCTGACGTCGTTATTTCGGTTACTTCGTCAGATACCGGTGAAGTAACCGCCTCACCCGCAACTCTTACGTTTACTGCAGCTGACTGGGATATTGCAAAAACCGTAACACTCACAGGCGCTAATGATGACCTTGTTGACGGATCCCAATCATCCACAGTCACTCTTTCCGTAGTCGATGGCAGCTCTGACGACGATTTTGACGGTGTGGCAGACCAAACAGTGTCTGTAACAACAACTGATAGCGACGTGGCTGGATTTACAGTCATTGAGTCCGGCGGAACAACCACCGTAGCCGAAGACGCTTCAACAACAGATGACTTTACCGTTGTTCTCGATGCGCAACCCATTTCGGATGTCGTTATTTCAGTCACTTCGTCTGACACTGGGGAAGTAACGGTCTCACCCGCAACCTTGACATTCACATCCGGGAATTGGGATAGTTCGCAGACAGTGACGGTCACTGGTGTTGATGATTCCCTGATCGACGGCTCACAAACAACTACTGTCACCATTGCAGTTGTAGATGAAAGTTCAAATGATAGTTTCGACAGTCTTTCAGATCAGACGGTTTCAGTTTCAACTGCTGATGATGATACGGCTGGGTTTAGTATTACGCAGACCGATGGGTCATCAACAGTAACTGAGGGAGGGTCTACGGACCTCATTACCGT
>DBHP01000123.1:41159-41423 GCA_002295705.1 Candidatus Neomicrothrix sp. UBA825
CAACCAACTTCAGATGTTGTCATAACAGTTGCCTCCTCCGATACAGGGGAAATAACTATCTCACCTGCAACTCTTACGTTTACTGCTGCGAACTGGGATACAGCCCAGACAATAACCGTGACTGGTGTCGATGATGACCTGGTGGATGGAACACAGACATCTACAGTGACCCTGTCAGTAGATGATGCAAATTCAGATGATAGTTTCGATGCTGCATCGGACGGAACTGTATCTGTAACTACCACTGATGATGATACGGCCGGA
>DBHP01000064.1:0-769 GCA_002295705.1 Candidatus Neomicrothrix sp. UBA825
TATCTGCGGGCGATTTATAACCATCAGCGGTCAAAACCGCTGCAGGCCTAATACAAATTACTTTGGCATTGTTTTCAAGGGCTGATTCAAGCTCTTCGACGGCAAAATCAACATCGCATAAACTTATATACGGAGCTGCGAAAATTGTGTCTTGATAGTTAAATCCCCAATCCTCATTCAACCATTCATTGAATGCGCGAAATAATACTTTGACAGCCTCAATATCCTCCTTGAGGAGTTCCTCATAGAGCACTCCCAGCGTTGGGAACAGCCAAACTGCTGAGAGACCCTGCTGTTTAATCTTCTTAACCCTTGCATCCTTATCCATGTATTCTTGGGGGAGCGGCTCTCTATCCTTAAGCATTTCAAGAGGTGATTTCCCAGTGGGGTTACCTCTGAAATACTCATGAAGTGCACCCGGCTTTGCTATCGGGTTCCATGTAGGATTCGCAACTGCTGAACTTAACTTACCACCAACTATGTGATGCCTTCTGCCGTTTATTTCACACCATTGGACGCAACGTCGTTGCCACTCTCTCGGGACATGGCGTGTGAATGCATCCTCAGCTTCGTAATAGTGATTATCGCAATCNNTACTTTGACAGCCTCAATATCCTCTTTAAGGAGTTCCTCATAGAGCACACCTAACGTAGGAAACAGCCAAACTGCTGAGAGGCCTTGTTGCCTGATCTTGTTAACCCTTGCGTCTTTATTCATGTATTCTTGGGGGAGTGGCTCTCTATCTTTGAGCATTTCAAGAGGTGATTTC
>DBHP01000064.1:1038-13533 GCA_002295705.1 Candidatus Neomicrothrix sp. UBA825
GCTCCTCCAAACATAAGCACTCATTCTGAAATAACGTTCTTCATATGATCGGCAGCCATCAGAAAATATTCGACCATTGCCTCTTCAATTTCTTTGGCTGGTTGCATCTGATCAAGGGCGAAACGCATACTCGCTAACCAAGATTCTTTTTCTTCTTCACCAATAGCATATGGCGCATGTCTCATCCTGAGTCTAGGGTGACCGCGCCTATCTGAGTAGGAAGAAGGGCCACCCCAATACTGGATCAGGAAATCGGCTGTATTTTTCTTGGAATCAGACAGGTCATCTGGGTAAAGGTCGCGAATTTCATCTCTACGAATAACGTCTTCATAGAAGAAGTCAAGCAATTGATAGAACCAGGCGCTTCCTCCAACACGGTCGTATACAGTGTCGCCTTTTCCAATCCAATTCACTTTCACTTTGTTATTTTACGTTAAAAATTTATACGTCACTGATTGATTTGACGAATTTTCATCGCTAATTCAATTGCTTGATCGACAGTGTAAGCGCTGCAAACTATCTCTCGACTCTTTTGACTAACGAACCCAGCTGAGACTTGATAGTCAAGGAATCTGATCATATCCTGCCAGAATTCTCCATTATCAAGAAGCACTACGGGTTTATATATTCCATTACGATGCATTCCAAGCTTCGTCCATGTAGCCGCCTCAAATATCTCTTCTAACGTCCCCATTCCTCCTGGTAGAGCTATGAAGGCATCAGCCAAGTCATACATCGTTCGCTTCCGTTCGTGCATATCAGTTGTCACAATCAGAGAGTTCAGCCCCGAATGGGCTATCTCACGATCAGCTAACGATTCGGGAATTACGCCTATAACCTCACCTTGGTTTTCAAGGGCTGCATCAGCTACCTGTCCCATAAGTCCAATCTGTGCACCCCCGTAGATGAGCCCTAACCCCTTCTGTGCAATTTTTGCTCCGAGTTCCTTCGCAAGCTTTTGGAACTCCTCGTTAGTACCTTCTTTTGAACCGCAAAAGATACATATTTTTTGATTAATCACTTCACCAAACTACACGAATTTACATTGTTAATCTCTTAAATTCTGGCAATATAGAAACATGGGTAAATTAATCGCCTTCGATATGGAAGGTTCCGATTTTTTTGTATCCAAACTTCTGGAAGCCTGGGATAAAGGGCATTCAGTATTTCCTCTTGATCAACGCCTACCGCAAGCTAAAAAAGAACGCCTAGTTGAGGATTTTGGAGTATCCGAAGTCATCAGCGAAAAGGAGACATATAGGACCAAAGGAATATCAATGGAGCCTGATGACGCCCTTGTTATCGCAACAAGTGGAACGACTGGCGATCCGAAAGGAGTCGTATTAACACACACTGCTATTCAGGCTTCATCCCAAATAACGTCATCGCAGTTAGATGTGCAAGATAACCAAGATGAATGGTTGTGCTGCATACCGGTTTCACATATTGGAGGTTTCTCTGTCATTACTCGGGCTCTACACAATAGAGTTCGGCTTAAGATACAGAGAAGATTTGATGCCGCATTATGTGAAGAAGCTGGAAGAAGTGGGTCAACTCTTGTATCTCTTGTCCCTACAGCGTTAGAGCGTATAGACCCCACTGTCTTTCGGAAGATTCTCGTTGGTGGAGCAGCAGCACCACAAACTCTTCCAGACAATGTAGTAACAACGTATGGCCTCACGGAAACTGGAAGTGGCATCGTTTATGACGGTACTCCTCTTCCTGAAGTGAAGATAGAGATACGTGATGGCGAAATCGTTATACAGAGTCCCACTCTTTTCAGCCGCTATTTAGGTGACGAACCTCAAAATAATGAGCAATGGTTCTCAACCGGAGATGCAGGCTTTTTGCAAGATGATCATAAACTTGTGGTAACTGGTCGGCTCGATGATGCCATCATCACAGGAGGCGAAAAGGTTTGGCCAGCTCTCATAGAGAGAGAGCTAGACTCACTCAGGCTATTCTCAGAACATATTGTCGTTGGAAGACATGACCAAGAATGGGGACAGGCAGTCACAATCATTGGCGTTCCTGAAAATATTGAGAAATCTATAGACATAAGCGATATCAGAGCTCAGCTAAGAGAGTCTTTGCCGAACTATGCGTTGCCTAAAGCAATTGAAATAGTAGAAGCGTTGCCCCGAAATGCGATGGGTAAAGTTTTACGGCGTTTAGTCTGACGTTAAATTGAAATAAACTTTTCCTGCCTTAGGCACCATTTTTCGCATTTGAGCATCGGAAAATAAGTCAGCGGTTCCCAACCCATGCGTAACTTCAGGAGCAACGTTCGCTGCGACTGCGCACCATCCCTGAAGGGCAATAGGTCCATCGTAGGTAGATGAAATAACCGTTTGGATATTATTTTCTTCAGCATATGAAGAAATTTCTAGAGTTTGATCAATGCCACCAATTAACGAAGGTTTAATAACAATGTATTCGCCAAGATTTTCTGAGATAAAAGCTTTCAGGTCATTGATAGAATTACACAGCTCGTCAGCGGCAATGGGTACTGGAACGATGCTTCTTAGCTTCTTCAGATCTTCGAAATTTGCGACAGGGTCTTCAACATATTCCAATCGATCACCAAGTAATTTTCTTGCCCTATCTAAGAAAGTAACAGCGTACTGCAAGGACCAACTACCATTAGGGTCTAATCGGATCCTCTCATCCTCTTGTACGATTTCAGAGAGTAGCTGCAGCCTCTCTTGATCATCTCTGAATCCTAGCTTTACTTTAAAGACAGAGAGCCCGCTCAGACGGTAACTCTCCAAACCACTTCTTAGATTTCGCTGACTCGAACCATCAAGCAATGCGTTGACTTTCACACAATCCGATCCACCTCCTAGATGCTCTAAAAGGGTTTCATCATTTTTTGAAGCTTCAAGATTCCAGATCGCAAGGTTAATCGCTGATTGAACTTCATTAGAAAGCTCTGACATTGCTATCTCAGAGTGTTTATAAGATACGAGCTGGGAATAGGCTTCCTCTATTGTGACGCTTGACCAACCTTCCAACGGCAGAATTTCACCACACCCTGTGAATTCGCCCTCATCCATAACCACGGCCCAGCCGACTCGTGAGCTGACTTGTGCCTTTGATGTAATTACCGGTTTTGTTAATTCGTAACGGATTTTTTCAATTCGCATATTCCAACTCTCGGATGAACTTATTAATAACCTCAGCGGTTTCTTTAGGTCTCTCAAAGTGGACAGCATGCCCAGCTCCGCAGATGATTTCTAGCGTTGACGTGGGTATACGTGATTGCATTCGCTCTCCGATGTTAATGTACTTTTCGTCTTCACTCCCTACAACTAGCAAAACCGGTATTTTGATTTCATGGAGTCGCCCCCATAGAGGCCGCATTACCCCTGCACCAGATGCGCGTAAATGGCTAATGATTCCCATAGGCTGTGTAGATAACCTTGCACGTCTTTGCGCCAACATCTTGTCACTTGATAGTTGCCATTGAGTAGAGAAAATTCGTTGTGTTTCCCATGCATTTACGAATTCGAGAAGACCTCTGTCTTCAAGCATTGCGACCTTCTGGATGTCATCTAGAGCCCTTTGATGGCGAGCAAAATCATCTTGTATCCCTGGGTTTCCACCAATGAGGATAAGCGATCGAACGCTAGTTTGTCTCGCAAGTGCATAACTTAGAGCTAAGCGCGCGCCCATTGAATAACCGATTAAATCAAAAGGTTCTTGCAGCGAAGAGTCTGCAATCTCATGGATCTGGTTGATCATAGCCTTAAGCGTGTACTGTTTAAGTTCCATAGGGCATGGGCTACGCCCATGCCCTATCAGGTCAGGCAATATAAAAGAAGAATCCAAATAGCTCGTAAGTTCCTCCATTGACTTATGATTACCAAGAAACCCGTGAAGAACTATTCCCGTTGAGTCAACTTGTTTTTGCGAAAAGTAAAGCGGACAGGAGCTTTCCGTCATGCCTTCTATACTTCCTGACCAAATTCCTGATTGAATTCATCCCTTATGGATCCAAAAGCCCGCAAGGTTGAGTCAGTGTCACTTTGGTAGTAGATAATTGAAAGACCAGATTTTGACATCGTTTTTGTGACTTCAGCTTTCAGTTCCTTGACCGTCTGGGGAGTAGAAACATCTATCCTTAGTGATTTCAAAACTTCAACAAACGGCAACAACGGTGCTGTTTGGAAATATTTATCGAATTGTTCTTTGTTGACCGCGTTACTTATTGGCAGGAAGGAGAAGATGCCGCCTCCCCCGTTGTCGAGAATCACGACAGTCATCTCAGCCTCTAGCCTAATACTGGCGAGTATCCCGCCAAAGTCATGTGTTGTCGCTACATCCCCAATTAGGCAAATCACCTTTTCTTCGGATCCAAATGAAGCCCCAAGACTAGTTGAGATTATGCCATCGATTCCATTCGCCCCCCTATTACATAAGGTCCTAAAAGGAATAGCATTATGAGTAAAAGCTAGCTCTGCGTCACGAATGATCATGGAGTTAGATAACATTAGACGCACCTCATCATCTACTCCTTCCATCACTGCATTGAGTATTGAAAGTTCGTTATGGTCATCTTGCAAGTGCTTCTGCACTATGGAAGTTGCGACCGCATTTCCTCTTTTCCAATGCTCCAACCATTCTGAATGCGGTCTGACTGTTTCGCTGCTTTCACTGTAAGGAAAGAAAAGGTCGCCATAGTAAGCCTCTGTTACGGAATTACTCGGATCAACCCAATCCACAGTTGGTGAAATCAGGATGTGATGCTCCGGTGGATTCATACTGAGCCATCTTCTATATGCTTTTGAAGTAGGCGCAAGACCGATATGGATAACAACATCTAGCGACCGAAGCGACTCCGTGAAAGGAAGAGATCCGCACAACACCTCACCCGAATTAATGACAGTTTCACTTACAGCTTGCCCACGTATTTGAGAAGCAGGATCAGCGATTATAGGCCACTTCACTACTTCGGAAAACAAACTGATTCTCCGTATTTCATTATCATCTAGGTCATTTGGGCCAACTGAAATTATTCCATTCTGATACTTCTCCCCCAGTTGCATTAACCGTTGGGCACCGGCGTCGGAAAAGGTAGTCGAATCAAAAGGTTTCAGATTTGCTTTGGGGACTACAAGATCAGTCAAAGGTTCCAAAGGTTCACGAAGAGGCCAATTGAGGTGGATAGGGCCTCTTCCTGCTACGGATCTATCCCAGGCTCTTATCGCTATATTTTGAGCTTGAGAGGGATCGGCATTGTTCGCAACAGGTAAATCATAAAACCATCGAACATTAGATCCATATATCTGAACCTGATCTATTGTTTGCCCTGCGCCCCACTGTCGCAACTCGGGAGGTCGATCAGCTGAACATACAATCATAGGAACCCCAGAATGGTTCGCTTCAATAACAGCCGGCAGGTAGTTCGCTAATGCAGTGCCTGAAGTACAAATAAGTACCACAGGAGATTTTGTGACTTTTGCGTGCCCTAACGCATAGAAACCAGCAACACGTTCATCCAAGAAGACTTTTACATTTAAGCCTGTCACTTCAGCTGCTAACACTAAGGGGGTATTCCTTGAGCCAGGCGAAACAGCTACTTCGGTGACGCCCAACGCTTTGAGCTCGTTAAAGAACCTGATGGCGAAAGGATATGCCGATGATTGATAGTTATCGGTGGTTAGCTTTTTGTCCACATTAAAAGTCTAGGAGTTAAAGGACCGTATTTTGCTATGTTTAAAAATTCATATCCTTTTACGGTCGTAATACTGACGTTACGATCCATATATGAGCATTGAAGAGTTAAAAAGCTTGTTAGAGTCAGGCCGAGTAAATGAAGATCAGGATGTTATAAGGACCTATAGTGACGACTGGACTGGCAGGTACAAAGGTTTTACTTCTACAGTAATTTTCCCACATTCAACTGATGAGGTAGCGAAAATTCTCAGTTGGTGTTCAACTAATCAGGTAAGCATTGTTCCCCAAGGCGGAAATACTGGAATGGTCGGAGGCAGCGTCCCTTTAAACGGTGAATTAATCATTTCATTGAGGAAAATGGACAATGTCAGTTTCTCGAACACAAATAAAAACCAAATTGTTGCTGAGGCAGGTGCAACACTTCTAAAAATACAGAATTTAGCATCGGAGAGGGGGCTAATTTACGGGGTAGATTTCGCAGCAAGAGATTCAGCAACCATCGGTGGAACAATTGCCACAAACGCTGGCGGCCTCAACGTCCTTAGATATGGCACTACACGTCGTCAGATTATAAGCGTTGAAGCGGTTACAGGAACAGGAAAAATTATCGGTAATTTAAACGGCCTAGAGAAAGACAACACCGGATACCATTTGCCGAGCTTATTGTGCGGTAGCGAGGGAACGCTTGCCATCGTGACACGAGCCAAGTTGCAACTGTGGCCTGAACCAGAAGAAACGGTTGCTATTCTCTTCGGTTTCAACACTATTGAAGACGCTGTCAATCTCACAGAAGCCTGCATGACTGCAAATACAGAAATCATTGCGTGTGAATTATTCTTTCAAAAGGGAGTAGATCTCGTGAGGGAATCTTATGACCTCCAACCACTTTGGGACAATAAAAACTCAATATATTTACTTTGTGAGTTTGCTGGAGACTCAGGAATTTTCGATCGATTAAGCGTAAATGTTCTAGGGAAAATTCTCCAAACCCATGACTCTGTCCTAGTAGCAACCACAGACAGAGAACGGCAAAGACTTTGGCAGTATCGAGAGCTCCATACTGTTGCTGTCTCACAAAAAGGCATTCCTCTGAAACTCGATGTGACAATACCTTTGGGAAATCTACCTCACTTCTTAAATAGCATTGACACGATTTGTGACAATATCAATCCTTTATCTTCACCCTACGTATTTGGTCATGCTGCTGATGGAAACATGCATCTCAATATCTTGCAATCGGAGCCAAATGTAGCTGAGATGGAGGAAGAGATATTAAAGTTTGTCGTTTCGCTCGAGGGAAGCATCTCTGCTGAACACGGAATTGGTCGCGCGAAAGCACCATATCTACACTTCCAACGAAATGAGGACGAGATTAGACTTTTTCGAGAAATGAAAAAAGCTTTCGATCCTGAAGGTATCCTGAACCCTGAGGTCATCTTTTCAACCGGTAACTAACGCGCAAAGTTGTCAAGAAAAGAAATTATGACAAGTAAAGGGAATGTTTGCGTAATAATGTAGTTTGAACAAGTCACCCATGCTACGAGGAAACTGAATGACTGAGAATAACCTTCAGATAGAAATATGCCCTTCAATTCTTCCTGCAGACTTCAGTTGTTTGGGTTTAGAATTAGAAGCCTTAGAAGAAGCAGGAGCTGATCGGATCCACTGGGACATAATGGATGGAAATTTTGTTCCTAATCTAACCATAGGCCCTGATACGGTTGCCTCATGCAGAAAAAATGTTGAGATACCTTTTGAGGCACACTTGATGGTAGAGGACCCTGACCTTTTATCCCCGATGTTTATTGAGGCAGGCTGCGAGTTAATAATGGTGCACGTTGAATCTGTTCGACACTTGGACCGCACTCTGAACAATATTTTAAACTCTGGTGCAAAAGCTGGAGTTACACTCAACCCTTCTACACCTATTGAGAACATTGTTAACGTGCTCCATCTCGTTGACCAGGTCTTGATTATGTCAGTGAACCCTGGCTTCGGGGGACAGAAATACTTGTCGTCTCAAGAGGAGAAAATCAAATTATTACGAAACATCATCTCTGAGAAAGATTTGTCTATAAACATTGAAATAGATGGAGGCATAAGCGAAAGTACCATTGGTCAAGCTACCAAAGCAGGAGCTAATGTCTTCGTCGCTGGTAGCGCAGTTTTCAACCATCCAGATGGGCCAGCGAAGGCAATCCAGAATCTTCGAAAGATTGCGTCCAGCACCTAGGGCATGTCAAAGCACTTATTCGCTATTGCTCTGGTGATTTCATTGACTTTTGCGTGTTCAGGAGAAGAAACTTCCGACCCTCTAGCCTTTTGCGAAAAATTTATTACTGTGGCTGCCCCTGACTCTCCTCTGAACAATTTTGATTTCAATAATGCAGAAAGTGTAGAGAAGGCAATCATGGACCTCAAAGTTTTGTCTACCGACCCTCCGGCGGCTATTGCGCAGAATACAAATGAAGTAGTTGATCTATATAAGAGCATTCTTGAGGCACTAGTGGCGTCGGCACCTGATGATAGACCTATGATCCTGCTGGAGTTTCAAAACGAGATCAACGAAAGCATTAGTTCAATTGAAAGCCTTGAGAATTATGGCGAGACAGTTTGTGGGATAGATTTTGATGAGGAATCACCTGCACCCACTTCAGAGATTCCTTTAGACCTCAACAACTAGCTATACTTCTAGTCGACCTCTCCACGACTCGTGATAACGTGGTCGACGATTCCATATTCCTTTGCTTCTTCAGCGGTGAACCAACGGTCTCGATCAGAATCAGCTTGTACCTGTTCTACTGTTTGTCCGGTGTGCCCGGCTATTAGTTCCGCCATCAGCTTCTTAATATAGCTAAGTTGCTCTGCTTGGATTGCGATGTCTGACGCTTGACCTTGAATACCTCCAAGCGGCTGATGCATCATTATGCGGGCATGCTTAAGAGAATATCGCTTTCCTTGAGCTCCTGCTCCAAGAAGGAATTGCCCCATAGAAGCTCCTAAACCCAAGCACAAAGTAGAAACATCAGGTTTAATCAGCTGCATAGTATCGTAGATCGCCATTCCAGCGGTTACCGAACCTCCTGGAGAGTTGATGTACAGCCAAATATCTTTTTCTGAATCCTCACCTTCTAGGTACAGCAATTGTGCAGTGATTTCCTTGGCAATCTCGTCATCAACTTGGTCCCAGAGCATAACAATTCGGTTTCTCAATAATTGTGAATAAATATTAAATTGCCCCGCTATGCGAGAAATATCGTCAGATGCTTGGGTAGGAATGTTCATTTTTTCAACTCCGGTCACGATTGCTCTTTCTTTGATTTTAGAGGGTTTATTTCATTACGCCATATTTTATTTGGTGTGCGCCGGGTGGGACTTGAACCCACACATCCTAATGGACACAGGGACCTAAACCCTGCGCGTCTGCCAATTCCGCCACCGGCGCTTGGTCTCGTAAGGTTATCTAAGATCTGCCGATAATTCACACACTATTAGGAGTTATTGTCTCTATTCTATTGATCTAAAAAATGGCGGCGAGATTATATCCGCGCCTCCTTTTACGAAAAGGCCAGCAGGCGCTCTTCCTGTTGCCCGTTTTCCTCCAGTTGATTCTATAAACCCCGAGGCTGATTTGACTTTGCGAGAAAAATTAGGCGCATCAATATGACTTCGCCAGACAGCTTCATAAACTCTGCGCAAGTCTGAAATGGTAAATTGCTCATCCACGAACGCTGTCGCCAAGGTCGTGTATTCTAACTTTGACGCTGCTCTTTCTAACCCATCTCGCAGCATCGCTGCATGGTCAAATGCGAGAGCAGGTCCATCTTCGTAGGTCAGTTCAGAGTTGAATTCAGGCAAATCATCTACTGCCCAGAACCTTGCCAAACGAGCATCTGAACCTGCTCTTGGCGTTCCGGGGTCGGGCATGAAAGCTAGATACGCTACTGAAGTCACCCTCATTTTAGAATCTCTGGCGTCTCTTCCTGGGGTCGAATACGTTTGGAGTTGCTCGAGATGGGCAGGTTCTGCTGTGAATCCAGTTTTTTCTGCTAGTTCTCTCAAGGCTGTTTCTTGTATTGACTCTTCAGGGCGAAGGTGACCTCCGGGCAGGGCCCATGAACCGCTTTGCGGAGGGTTTGCTCGCTCTACCAGTAACACAGCGAGCCTTCCCGAACGAATAGTCAAAAGGATCACATCAGCTGTTACGGCATTAGGTGGGTAATCTGTCGGCTGATAATTCTCAACAAATTTCGTGTCTTCATCTGATAGGACTTTTGGGAGTAGAGTCTGATCCTTTGCCATTATTTGACAACCTCAATGCCATGAGATTTCATTTCATCGGAAACAATACTTTTATTCCCTGGAGTGACGGCTGCTGTCAGATTGGATAATACCCGAGTTTCAAAACCATTTTTTGCGCTGTCAATAGCCGTCGCTTTTACACAGTGGTCAAATGCTAGACCTACAATATCTACAGATGCGATAGATTCTCTTGCGAGAATTTGTTTAAGGTTCTCTTCGCCATCACGTCCTTCAAATCCTGAGTAAGCTGCTTCAAACATTCCTTTCTTCACTGAATAGTTTATTTTGTGGCCTATGTCATAGAGTTCAGGGTGAAGGTCAGCTTCATTAGTTCCGGCTACACCATGCGCAGGCCAAGTATCTTGATAGTTGGGTTGGTCAGAAAAGTGCACTCCAGGGTCTATATGCCAGTCTTGTGTCGTGATAATGCAGTCATAACTTTCGTCCTCCGAGACATAAGCCGCTATCTCTTTCGCAACCTTGTTTCCGCCGTTCACAGGTAAGGACCCCCCCTCACAAAATGTTGGTTGAACGTCTACTATGACAAGTGCTCTCTTAGATTTATTCATACTCCCCTTTCTTGGTATGCAGGACTGTTGGAATGGCGGGCTCTCCGTCCACTCTTAGTCGGATTTCTTTAGGTATTTCTGGCATGATGTTCATTAAATGGTGTCGCGAGTCTTCTAGCGTAGGGAGGTAAACAATTTCCCCTGATGACATAACTTCTCTCTGGAGTGGCCTACAACTGGGAGACTGAGGATTCACTTCAACTGCATCTTCGAGAAATACTGATTCTTCTATGGCCATTCCATTGGAATCAACAGTTCTCTGGGCAAACTTCTTTCCTCCTTCTGAGGTTTTTCCTTCAGACCGCTTTTTCACTGGTCGCATCTTTGGCATTGAAGAATTTTCTTCGATAGCAACTAGCTTGTAAACAAAACCAGCCGATGCTGCACCTGACCCAGTAACCAATCTGTGCCCTGATTCAAAAGCATCTATTGGAGCATCCACTAGTCGTTCTATTTTGTATTCGTCTAAATCCCCAGAGACCATAATCTGTGCTTGTGGTGCCCCTAGGTCGTCTAGAAGTGATCTAGCAGATTTCGCTCCAATGGCAAGGTCTCCTGAATCGATTCGTATCCCTTTCAAATTAGTATTTGAAGCTTTGACGGCATTAACAATTCCAGTTTCAATATCGTATGTATCAACAAGAAAAATAGAATCTTCTCCCAAATACTTAGCTTGATTTTCAAAAGCATCTATTTCGGATTGGAATGAGAGAGTGTAGGCGTGAGAGGCTGTTCCTGCAGTTGGAATACCCCAGCGTCTCCCTGCTTCAAGATTAGATGTTACATCAACTCCACCGATATAAGCTGCTCTGGCCGCATTGACAGCAGCTTCAGGTTCAATTCGTCGGGATCCAGCCTCCATGACGAAGCGATCGCTGGCTGCGTCCACGATCCTTGCAGCAGCTGTTGCAATTGCGGAGTCAAAATTCACGATTGACAGCAGCAATGTTTCTATAAGTAAAGCTTCTCCTAAGCTCCCCTCAACGGTAATTACTGGACTGTATGGAAAGTATGTTTCTCCTTCCTGATAAGACATAATGTCTCCCGTGAAGTTGAAAGAGTACAAAAACTCTTGAGTTTGTTTCGAAACTATCTTTTCTTCCTCCAAGAATCGCAACATGTCATCACTGAAAGAAAAGTTCTTTAAATGAGGCAATAACCGATTAATACCAGCGAAGACACCAAATGATCTTCCCAAAGGAAGTTCGCGTGCAAAGACCTCAAAGATAGATCTTTTATCTGCTTGGTTTGACTGCACCAAAGCATCAAGCATGGTCAACTCATAATGATCTGTATGTAAGGCATAAGTTTCTAATTTATCTTGCATGGTTATTCCTTTGATCATAATTTTACCATTATATATAGTCATAGTGACAATATTTGCCTCAGAGCTTTCACAGAAAATACGAAGTAGCGTCATAGAGTGGCTAAAGAGTACTCCCCTCAAGATAACAATCGGACCTTTTGGCGTCCTACTGGAGCTTCTGCCTACGCTATTGCTCTTGTAGCGCTTCCAGGCTTTCTCCTTGGTGCGTTTGCTCCGGAGATAAAAGAAGAACTTTCATTTGGTGACACAGAACTTGGTGCGATCCTTACTTTTGGATATCTAGTTTCGAGCATCGTTATGTCAGTATCAGGTGGGTCTGCTGATCGAACTGGACCAAAGAGTGTTTTGCGATATGGCGTTGCTATCGCTTCGCTAGCTGCATTCCTCACGGGTTTTCTTGGTAATACATTTTTTCTACTGATGATATTCATCGGGTTAAATCGCGTAGCTGAGGGCATCATACATCCAGCAACAAATACTTTAATATCGTCATCTGTGGTTTTAGAAAGACAGGGAATCGCAATGGCTGCAAAGCAATCTGCTGTTCCCTTTGCGACAGCCCTCGCAGGTTTTGCTGTGCCAACTCTTGGAGTAGTTTTCGGATGGAAGGGGACATTT
>DBHP01000091.1:0-9779 GCA_002295705.1 Candidatus Neomicrothrix sp. UBA825
ACTAACAATGGAGAGGTAAACCCAGCAACCGCTGTGTAGAGCCCCCATCGCCCAATCGATTCAGATTCTTTTCCCTTCTCTCCAAACTTTATGACCAACGCTACAGCAGCAGGTCCCATCAAAGCTTGACTTGCTGCCGCTAAACCCCTAGCAGCTACCAAAAGCCAGATTGATGGCGCCAAAGTTGATAGCAGCATTCCAGCGATGAATAGTTTTATCCCAAGTTTGTATAATTTATATGGGCCGGAGCTGTCTGCTAGCCTGCCTGCCTGAAGCAACAATGCTGCTCCGACAACATTTGAGGCATTGAGAACCCAAGACGCAGTCGCAGCATCACCTCCTGCAAAATTATCTCGAATGTCTGGAAATATAAAGAAAGAAGCCGACGCATCCCAACCACCTATAAATCCCGCTAATAAAGCTGCAAGACGAATATTGCCCTTGATTGCACCTTTAAGAAAAATGAGGTTTCCCTTCGGATTTAGGGTAATTGATCAACTACAACTGTCCCTGCAGAACCATCCACTGTAATGATAGACCCGTCGGGTATTCTCAGACTGGCATCAGCTACCGAAGCTACACAAGGAATACCAAGTTCACGGCTAACAATACTTGCGTGACTCGCAATAGCTCCTACGTTAACCACAACGGCCCCTGCGACAAGAAATAACGGGGTCCAAGCTGGATCCGTGTTTTGAGTTACAAGAATATCTCCTGGTTCTAAAGACATGGAATCATTCGGATCAAGAATTATTCTAGCAGTTCCTTGGATTACTCCTGGAGAGCAAGCAACTCCTTCAAGTTCTTCTCCGAGGCTCACTGGAGTAATTTCTTGTCCAGACTTCCGAGGCCAATCTGACAGGGGAGAGCAAGTTGTATTTACGATAAAGGGTGGTATCAAGTCAAAGAGTTCCTTGTAATCCTTCTCTCTTTCTGAAAGTCGATCATTGAATGACGAAGGGTCTTGGATGAAGTCGTCCAACTCGCTTTCAAGAAGCATAAAGATCAGATCAGGATTATCGATGTGTCCATCTAATGTCAATCTTGATCCCAGCTCACGAAAGCATAAGCGAATTTCTTGTATAGGTTTAACAATTGAGCTCTTCTGTCGTTCACGAGCAGCTAGCCAGACCTCACCAGCTTGCATGCCAGCAGCAAACATTCCGGATGCCTCTTCATTTTCGCTAAACATCTCAGTGAATTCAGCTCGGAGGTCCTCGCGAATTTGCGAGTTCCGCTGTATGGCTAATTCAGGGTCAGCGGAATCATCTTGTTGGCGCATCGCATTTAACATCGAAAGCGCTAATTTGGGATTAGTTTCATAAGTATGGGCCCCGATATCCCATTCATTTGGTCCTCTTGACCCATGATTGTACAAGAATGCTTGGAATGCTTCATTAAATTCACTGGGGCATCGATCAAGTAGGTCATCAGATACTCCAATATTAAACTCGTTTGAGATTTCGTCATTGGAGCGTATCACCCTTGATAATTTCCAGAGCTCGCGACCAATATCTGCTGAGTCAACATCACCAATACCGGATAATAATTTCACGACGTCATCAGACCTACCTACCTCCGCTAGTAACGCTCCTAAAATTCCTGGACCATTTGAAGCTCCAAGGGAGGCCCACACATGCTGTTCAAACATTGATATTAGGTGAGGTTGTAGAGATCTTGCTCTTGATAGCAATTCCTGATTATCTAGTTGACTTAAATCAGGTCGAGAGGCACGAATTTCGTTACCTAACTTTTTGTGTGCTTGAATCGGCGGATGTTCTGATGCTGATAATAGGTACGCCCCTGTTTCGGCTAACTTTTCACTATGGCGCTCACTTTCGTGCCAATCTTCAGCGACATAAGGTGGTACATCAGGATGAGCATCAAAGTATGCGTCGTCTATAGCTTCAGGAGTTACGCCGGGCATTCTCACCCCCATCATCCTTGCGGATGTTAGGCAGTTATAGAAGTAGCCTCCAAAGAGACCGAATGTTTCAGGTGGATCTCCATACTCATCCGCGTCAAAAACTCCATATGAAACGAATCCATCTCTACAACCCAAAACTATTCCTGATTCCCATCCAAAAGTCCATCCCAACGGTGTAACTGGGTCGGCGAGCACCTCACCAGCATTAGCACGTGTGTAATGTGGAAACTTTTCAGTTGGCACTCGGTCTGTAATCCATTTATCTTGCAGCATAATTTCCCCCTGTGTTGCAGAAACAGTTTCATCTTAAACCACATCAAGAAATGCTGAAAATTGTGCCCAATATTTGATGTGGGCTGTATTTACACTGGTTTTCAATTCATATGTACTTTACATAACGTGTATTTCCGGCGGTCACATCAAACGACCACCATTCACATTAGTTAGATAACGAGAATTTATGCGTACAGCGCAATGACCTGAGCAATTGTATTGACTACAACTATTGCGAATCCCATACCTCGGAACAAAATAAACGGAGCTTTTTGGAAATTCTTTCCCATTTCAGAGTTTGCTAGATCATCATCCATTGAAGATCTGCTAGCTCCGATATCTGCGATAGCTCCATCAAACCAAACCAAAGCATTCAAACCGAATGATATTATTGCTACAGCTACTGCAAATTGCATCTCGTTTCCAAATCCTGACGCATCTCGAATCAGAAATAGTATTGCTACCGTTGCTGCTGTATAAACAAAGGTCATCATCCTTAGATCATTTGCTCGGTTACTTACCCAGGCATGTAATAATTTAGGTTTCATTATTCTCCTTTTGTAGTTCCTGTGTAATATCCTTGCATAAATTTATGCATTCGAATGTTATTCAACTGTAAAGAGTTTCAATAGTGTGAATAACTTATCTATACCAATATTGCTTTGATGTGACTTTGATACACATTAATGAGAAAATATAGTGTGCGACTTTCAGTTCTAGATCAAACACCGGTCCCTGAAGGTGTCTCTCCTGCTCAAGCTTTACGAAATTCTGTTGATTTAGCGTCATTTGTTGACGAGCTTGGTTATCACCGGTATTGGGTTGCTGAGCATCATGGCATGCATGGTTTAGCTGGTTCAAGTCCTGAGGTTTTAATCGGACATATAGCGGAAAATACTAATCAGATTCGAGTTGGGTCAGGTGGGGTAATGTTGAGTCACTACTCCCCTCTTAAAGTTGCTGAGAATTTTCAGGTATTGCAGGCTCTTCACCCAAATCGTATTGACATGGGGCTTGGTCGTGCTCCTGGTTCAGATTCCCGAACTGCTTTCGCTCTTCAGAGTTTTGGTAATGCCTCTGGATCTGATAGATACCTAGAGTCTGTCCTTGAAATTCGTACACTTCTAAGAAATGAAGCTATTGAAACTGGCCCACTTGCTGGTGTTCAAGCTTTACCTTGTACAGAGACAATGCCCGAGCTTTGGCTACTAGCTTCAAGTGAAGGTTCTGCAAGTATTGCTGCTCATTGCGGATTGCCATTAAGTTGGGCCCATTTCATCAACGGTAACGGCGCTGAGACGTGCAACCTTTATAGAAAGCATTTTCAGCCCTCATTTGAGAACAGCCTTCCACTAGTTTCAGTCGGTGTGAATGTTCTTTGCGCAAATTCTGAAGAGGAAGCTGCATGCATGCTGGAGAGTGTCGAACTATGGCGCAAAGATGGATTACGTGGCCCGATACCTAAAACAGTTAATCAGGGTAATAAAGACTCACTAACCTTACTCTCCCCTAGCCGCCCTATGGTTGTCGGAACACCAGAGATAGTATATGAGCAACTTTTATCTGTAGCGAATACCTACCAAGCAGAAGAGTTATTGATTGTCACCATTTGTCACGACCACGAGCAACGAAAAAATTCTTATCGATTAATTGCAGAGCAATTTAAGCAATGACTTCAAGCTGCCAAGACCTCAATTGAGTCCAAATCGACTTTTAGATATATTGACTCCCCTACAGAAACATTACTATCCGTTAACACAGTAAGATTTTTTAAGTTGCCCACCCTGCAATTTATGTACTTTTGTCCTGCTTTATAAAATGTTTTAGTAACAAGGGCTTCCAACCCGTCATTTGATATTTGAATATGGTCAGGGCGCAATAAAAGTTGATATTTTCCCGATTCCGAACCGGCGCATTCTATCGAACCCCAGGGTGTCAAAAAACTCCAATTACCATCTCGGTACTGCGCATCAGGCACCCATATCGTTCGCAATCCGAGCAGATTAGCAGACAGCACATTCATAGGTAAATCAATGATCTCTGCAAAAGTTCCTTTATTTATGACCTGACCATTCTCTATTATTAGGATCGAATCTGAGAATAAAGATGCCTCATCACCGTCATGCGTTACATGTATCGAAGTAATTCTTTTCTCTCGAAGTATTTCAAAAACTTGATCGACCAAAGTTCGCCGTAGGGCTCTATCTAATGAATTAAAAGGCTCATCCAAAAGAACCAGCTTTGGTTCCGGTGCTAAAACTCTTGCTAAAGCAACCCTTTGACTCTCACCTCCAGATAGCGAATCAACAGCTCGGTTCCCGTACCCCTTAAGATCAACTAACTCGAGTAAATCATGTGTTCGGTCATTTGCTTCATCCTTGGGTACAGACAGCATTTCTAGACCAAATCGAATATTTTCATGTACGCTCATGTGTGGGAAAAGGGCATTATTTTGAAACATTAGCCCTATTCCCCGTTTGTGGGCCGGCGTCTTTAAGATATCAACTGAGTTCCAAAAAATTTCCCCATCGGTCGGGGTTAGGATTCCAGCTATTACTTTCAAAAGAGTGCTCTTGCCGCACCCACTGGGCCCTAAGACAGCTAAAACCTTACCTTCTTGGAGAGTGAAACTGATCGATTGGAGCACGCTTTTCCCGCCAAGTTGGGCAGAGAGTTCAGATATTTCTAATCCATTAAAAGTCATTAGTTGATAACGATCCTGATCTGTCAAGCAATGAAACTACAAACCAAGTTATCACTGCAAGAATTACACTTAAAGCCATGGCTTGTCCGAAAGTAGACGAACCCGGACGTCCTAAAAGATTAAAGATTGTTGTAGGAATTGTTGGTCGCTGCGGGCGTACAAGAAACGATGTCGCTCCAAATTCGCCAAGTGCTAGCGCAAAGGAAAATGCTGATCCAGCAATAACTGCTTTTGCTATGATTGGATAATCGATTTTTCTCCAAATGAGAAGTGAAGAGGCACCTAAGGTTGATGCGGCATGCCTGATAGTCGGATCAATTTTCTTTATTGCGTTAGAGCTAATTCTTGCAACTATTCCGACACCAAGTAAACCTTGAGCGACTGGAACAATCCACCACTCAGATCGGAAATCGAAAAGTCCGGTGTTGAGGGAAACCAGAATTCCAAATCCAAGTAAGACACCTGATGCTCCCAAAGGAAGTAGGAGAAAAACTCCAGCGTATTGAGAAATAGATTTTGACTTACTTGTTAATAAGTAAGCTGCAATTAAGCCCACGACAGTCGCTATTACCATTGCCAGTGACCCCCATATCAGAGAATTTAAAATAGCTTTCCTAGTACCAAATATGGCAAACCGTTCGTTGGAGTTTTCCCAAAAAATCTGCTTGTAATAGAGAAAGGAGTGACCGGTTGGTGTGCTGAGTGATCGCTCAAGCAAGACAAGGAAGGGAAACCCAAAAAACATTAGGATGAATAAGCTATTGGCTGATTTGCGAAATTTTGAGACTGGGTGCGCGTATTGAACATTTGATCGAAGATTGGTATTTCTGCTATCAGTCGTCAAAAACTTGTTATTTAATGTAAGCATTGCCACCACTACTAGAAGTTGGACTATGCCTAATACTGCAGCAGTTTCAAATTCAGTTCGTTGTGTCGCATAGCGCCAAATTTCTGTCTCAATGGTCGTTTTTCCTAAACCTCCAAGAATTAGGATTACTCCAAATGAGGTAAATGTGAATAGAAATGCTAACGATCCTGCTGACATCAATCCAGATTTGAGTTGGGGCAAAGTTATCTGGAAGAATATTCTAAGTTTGCTGGCGCCTAGGGTTTGGGCGGCTTGTTCTGATTCAAAATCAATCATGGGCCATGTGCTTGTTAACGTTCGAACGACTATTGAAGTATTAAAAAAAATATGTGCCACGATTATTCCCAAAGCACTTCCCTGCAGATTTAATGGTGTGCCATCAAGTTTTAGCAGTTCGTTTACTGAAATGAATGCAGATGCTACAACGACCGTTGGCATAACGAAAGGTATGAAAGTCAAACCCTCAAGGAGCCGTTTGAATCTGAATTCTGACTTTACAAATACACTGGATATGCACAGCCCTATTGCAACAGACAAAGCAGCGGAGACTGTTGCTTGCCATATCGTAAACCAAAGTGCTTTACGCACGGATACTGAGGTAAAAGTTTGCTCAAAAGAAGAGAGGCTGAATCCCATAGACAGTATTTTTCCTATGGGATAGAAGAAAAAAATTAGATAGAAAGCTAATAACGCGAGTGTTGCTATTGCATTTGCTCTATTTGACCTCGTAAATACACGAGATTTCATATACTAGCCATTAACGAAGTACGAGTTCTGTCCAACGCTCTGTCCAAATATTTCGATTAGTATCAATAAGGTCTGGTGAAATCGTAACGGCGTTTGGTATTTCCTCAAGGAATAGATTGAATACTTCTGGGAGCTCAGCATTTTCATTTGCCGGAAGGACAAAATTCGTTTCGGGTATGAGCTCTTGAAAGTAAACAGATGTTAGGAAATCAACAAGAAGTGCAGATGCTGCGGGACTGTTAGTGCCTCTAAGTATTCCTGTGAATTCAACGGACCTAAAACAAGAATCAGGAATTATTGCTGTTGGTGGCGACTCAACAGGAGGGTCGGCAAAAATATATTCTGCAACAGGGCTTGTTGCGTAGCTCGTTACTATATTTCTTTCTTTACTGTAAAAGTCTTCGTAATATGCTTCACTCCAGCCCGAACGAATTGCGACATCGTTAGCTCGAAGTTCTGTCCAGAAGTTCTCCCAATCGTCACCAAAAACTGCGATTGAGGATAGTAAGAATCCCATTCCGGGAGCAGAGGTTTCGGGATTCTGGGTAACGAATTCGCTTGAAAATCTTGAATCAGTTAGATCTGCAATGGTCGATGGAGGCGCTTCAAAATGACCTTTCCAGTAATTGAGGCATATGTCGCCGTAATCTACCGGAGTTACCCTTCCGATTTTGTCTAGTTTTAGAGAGTCTGACAGTTCGTCCCATGTGCTCGGTATGTATGGAAGGAATACATCGTTATTTAATGCCTTACAGAGGAAAGTGTTATCTATGCCAAACATGACGTCCCCCACTGGATTACCGCTTGTCAGTACGGCTTGAGAAACCATAGTTCCAGTATCAGCTGTCGTGAGAATATTAACCGTTATACCTGTTTCATCTTTGAAACGCTCGAAAGCACCTTCGGGTGCTAGAAATGCATCGTACACTACTAGGTCTATTGACTCTCCCCGAACTGAGTTTTTAGCTTCGTCAGTCAGTGCAAATTCGCTCAGTCCTGAATCATCAAGACAGCTTTGGTTGTTTTGGTCGCCGGTGGCTTCGTCGCTGTCATTTGAACAGCTTGCTAATGAAAACACAATTACTGATGCTAGAACAGTAATCTTTAATAAATTATAGATAAATTTCATGATTTCCTCCGCTGGAATTACCCAGATCAGGTTCGAGGGTCTGCCTTCGCATTCTCAGCCTGTTACCAAGCTCCCCTATTGTTTTCTTTTAACTATACAGCATAAGGATATCTCGTGTCAGGAGTGTGTCAGATGTCATCTAAACGGATACCATTCGTTCCATGCCAAATCGGTTGGATATAGAAATAACAAGTCAGACGCCGAACTCTTCCTACACTTGGCGCTCCGCTGGCGCCAAGGAGCCTAAAGGAACCATAAAAGCCTCACTCCTTCCAGCAGATGTGGCTATTGGCGATGTTCTCAAGGTAGAAGCAGACTTCATGATAGACGGGATTGAAATAACAGCTGTTCTCCCCCAAAAGATTAAGAAAGACGGGCCTGAACTTTTAGAGCTATTTGGTACAGGAAAAGAAACTGCAGGTGTAACCACTTCCTTGGTTAAAAAGGGCGGTAAACGTAAACGCCGAAAAGATGTGAGAGATGGGGCAAGAAATAGGCAAGCTAAAGAGAGAAAACAACAAAGAAGCCCAAAATCTAAACCTGAAAGAAAAGGTAGGAAGCCCTATCGAAGCCCCAGAGGTAAGCGACTTAAGCCTTCCAAAAAGTATCGTAATGAATACATTGAATCTCTCCCTGAACTGCATAAGCCACTAGCCAAAGAGCTTTCCGGTAGCACTATTCCAAATTTACGTAAAACTATTGAAAAGATGGAGTTACCCGAAGGCTTTCCTGATGCTTTACTTGATTATGCTGAAAATTTAAATCAGCAACTAAAGATGGCTGAGTGGATGGATAAAGCCGCAGCAATTGAAAATAATCTTGAGAGTATTGACCTTCAAGACTTCAGATCAGTGGTCGCCTCATCAGGTCGATGGGCTAAGTCAACGGAATCAATAGCGGTTAAAGAGAGACTCGAATTGAAACTCAATGAACGGATTGATCAAGATCACAAGAAATGGCTTAACTCTATTGAGGAAGCGCTCAAAGAGGACAAGACAGTTCGAGCTCTCAATCTAAGCTCTCGCTCTCCTAAAGCTGGTGCGCAACTCCCAGAGGCTGTAACGAATAGCCTTATAGAGCAAGCCAATAAAGCGCTGAATGCTGAAGCTACCGCTTATCGATGGTCAATTGTTGCCGAAGCTGTCGCGTTTTCACCAGTTCGCCAGAAGGTTGTTCCAGTGGGGCTACCGACAGAGATCTCTGAAGAGCTTAACCAGAGCATCAAAAAACACGAAGAGCGGATACCTCAGATTTCAAAGCTCTTTTCTCTGACTTAATAAAGCTTTTTCGAAACTTCAATTAATCTAGCAGTTACTTTAAATCTCTCATAAAAATTCTTCATGTGTCTATCTCCGGGGAAAGTCCTACCCAATAATTGCTGAGCTTCGTTAACTTTTGCCCAGTCAATAGCAGCATTCATTAAATGCTCTCCTACCCCAACCTCACGTACATCGCCATGTACGAAGACTTCGTCAACACGCGCAGCAAGATCGTTGCCTAGTGAAAATAGGTGGATAAGCATGAATCCAACCGGAACCTCATCGAATTCGCCTATGAGAATAGTTTTATTCTCTGACTCTATGTAGTCGGTGAAAATTTGAAAAGGGGGGCCCTCTAAAGCTTCGAGTGCAAGCCAGATATCTGCAGCTTTATATGTACAAGCTTCATTTCGCGATGCTAAAAAAAGTTTTTCAAAGTCTTCATAGTCCTCTTTGACTGCAAACCGAGCTGACTCAAATCCAGACATATATAGATTCCTCTTTCTGCATTACATTTCTGCACCGCAGTTTGGGCAAGCTCCTTCTTTATCTATTGCTTTTTGAGAGACTAGGGTAAAGCAACTCTGGCACAGGACTTCATCATCTTTGGCCGACATAAGTTCATCCGAATCTGAATTTTCGCTTGCGTTTGTTTGAGACTCGTCACTCTCCTCGTTATCCTCGTCGTCATCGGCTGCGATCCTCTCCTGAAGAATGGCCGAGAGATCGGCCTCTACTTCATCATCTTCGTCATCCTCTTCTGATTCCGCAACTTCTTCTAAAGAAGCATCTTCTTCAAATTCTTCGTCGTCATCATCAAATACCTCACCGTCTTCCACGTCTTCAATTGCGTCGTCTTCTGGGTCGACACC
>DBHP01000091.1:10197-14683 GCA_002295705.1 Candidatus Neomicrothrix sp. UBA825
GGACTATAGAGCTTTTATCGCCAATAGGGGTGTTAATTACAAGTTTTATTCTGTTGACTGTCGCTTTTCTTGCGCTCTTCGTTCACTTTGGAGTCTCTCAAGATCAGTTTCATCCGTGTGGTCGACGAATTTCATCATTTCGGAGATTACGGAATGCCCAGCTTCTTCAGCTATTAGCCTATGCATTTCTTGTCCCACTTCACGATACGAGGGGTGTCCTTGGGGTGTTGTTCTAAGTTCAATTAAATGCATGGCTGATCTGGCGTTTATGTTCATATTGAATCTTATTTTATATGCCAAATTTATGGCATAAGAGGCCTGATCAGGGAAATCATCAACTAGCAAGTCGTATAGCGCTGCAGAACGCTCCATAGCCTCCTCGTAGACTGAGCCCATACCTGCTGCGTTCACTAATGGTGAAGATATGTAGCCATGATGAGGGCTGAGGTTCTGCCAGTCCATTGATAACATTCGATGCCGTTGGAGATCTCTAAAAGCACCATAATCCACTAGTACGTCAAATCTATAAAATGGACGCTCAAGAGCGCGACCTGGTTTATGTCGCCTGTTACGTCTATCGCCCACATACGCTCTGGCAACAGCCATTCGATCTTCGTGGTTCATCCCAGCTACACGTCTTTCGAGTTGGTCCTCTGACATTGTTGAATGGGGGTACATCATCGAAGCAATCATTTTTACTTCGCCCTCTGGATCAAAATCTACAAGTCTGACGGTCGGAGAAGGATCGACAATTGATCCTTCAGGAAATAATGCTGCTACTACGTCCGCAGTGTCTTCACGTGTCTCCTGCAAGTATTCGCTCCAAACTATCCCCCTGTCCTCTCTGTCTACTCTTTCAAGAAAAGATGGAATTACTTTCCTTAACTCCCGAAGCATAAGGTCTGCATAGTATCTAGACTCAGGCAAAGGGTGTGATCTCATTCTAAGGAGTAGTGCTTCATATGCCTGACCTGTTCCATAAATTCCCACATTTGATAGAGAAGCCGCAGGCAAAAGTCCCCGAAGAGCATCAAAAGCTTTTGCCTTTACAGCTTGCCGGTAGACAAAGTCACCGTCATCAGGGTGTTTAGGGAATTGCTCTCGAACGAAATCCTGCATTTGAGGAACGAGATGGGCATAGGTATCAAATATGCGATCCATATCGCCTATGTATCTGGCACCAAAGCTGGATTCCATGATTTCGGGATCTCGGTAATACCTATATCTGCCACCGAAGCGCGAGTCATATGAAATGTAGCGGGTGGATTGCTCAAGGTAACTCATCAATCTTCCCCATTCAAGTACTTTGGTAAGGAGATTTGAAGCTTGTTCACATGCTAAATGCACACCGCCTAATTGAGCAACGGAATCGTCGCCGTATTCAAAAAATATCCTGTGATAAAGTTTCTCAGCATGTTCGAGACCGATAGTAGCGTCAATAGAGGCATCACCGGAGATATCTAAATCCCCTAGAAATTCGTCCAGGAAGAGACGCCGTAAACTTTTTGCCGAACGACTGTATCGAGCAAATAGAGCTCCCTTAACGACTTCTGGCAGATTGACAAGAGCAAAGACTGGCTGGTCAAGATTCGTGAAGTATCTCCGAAGAACGTCGGATTCTTCTGTTGTCCAGTCTTCGGCAATGTAAACACTCACGACATCTGAGATTAGGCTTTTTCTAGATCAAATATGTGGAGGGGGCAAAATTATTATTAAAGCAGTACAACAGCGATCGCGTGAGGGATGACTGAGACAGAGGCTTCTTTACTGTACGTTATTTTTTTTCCGTCGATAACAACTCTTCCTGTACCTCTTGCATTGATCGTGTATGTTCTTTTCTTAGACGTTTTAATGTGCGGATGCGGGAGGTGATCTCCACTCGTAGAACGTTTATATGCCTTCAAGGATTGGCGGAACGAGAGGGAGAATTCGACAATGTCTAACAACCCATCTGCTGGGTGACTCTTGGGTGAGATCCGTCTGTGGCCGATGATTGGTGAATTGATTGCCCAAATCGTGGACCAAGGTTTCAGTGGCTTTGATATCTTGCAATAACTGGCAAATAGATAGCTTGATTGACCAATGACAACCTGCCCTAGGTCTAATTTTAAGCCGACAGTGTCCTTGTCACTTTGTATCTCACCCGCTCCTCTACCGCCAAGGGATTCGTATAGATCACCACCTTGAAGTCCGATTAAACTTTCTCCGCTTTCATAGAGTGCAATTATTTCCCGTTCATTCGAAGCAACTTTTAACGTAGGAGATATTCTAGTCAGGAATTGCCAGTTCTTAAGGTAGTCAGCTTTGTTGTTGAGTTCAGGCATAAGATTTCGCTTTTATGAGTTTTCTCTTTCTTAACCAACCGTAAAGTATTGAGAATTCGTACAGCGCATACATTGGTATTGCCAAAGCGAGTAGTGAGATTGGATCGCCACTTGGCGTTATGACAGCTACGACAATAACAATTATGACAACTGCATAGCGCCACTGTCGTCTTAATGTCTCATATTGAAGCAGACTCAAACGTTGCAATGTGATTAGAACGACAGGGAGTTGAAATCCAATACCAAAAGCAAGCATCATTTTTATGATGAACGTGATGTAGGCCTTTGCTCTAAACTCTGTAACGAGGTCAGTGCCGCCAATTGTTACTAGGAAACTTAATGCTCTGGGAAGCGTCGCAAAAGCCAGGTAGCAGCCGAACGCGAACAGTGATGCACCGAAACCGACCATTATTATGCCGTGACGCTTTTCATTACGATGCAAACCAGGACTGACGAATTTCCAAAATTGCCATAATATAACTGGAAAGGCAAGGATGATACCGGAATAGGCAGCGACCATAAAGCGGGTGTTTAAGCCCTCTAAGGGTTCATCAACGCGAAGTGTGCAATCTCTATCTAGGGTGTCGCAATAGGGTTGCAAAATAAAATCTAGTATTAATGGGTAAAGAATCCAGCCGGCCACTCCAGCGAACGCTATCGCTATGAGAGTACGAATTATTCTTGTCCGCAGCTCACCTAGATGTTCAAGGAATCTCATTCGTCCTTCAGGATTATTTTTCTTCGTCAGCATCTGACTCTCCAGTTACCGGCTTTGAAACTGAACCAATGCTTGAAGATTTGTCAATCTCGTTTGATTCCTCTCGTATGAGCTCTTTACCTCTTTTACGAGCTGCTTCTTCAATCGGGTCATCAAAGGAATTCCTGATCTCATCTTGAAAGCTTTGATTAAAGCGACGAATCGTTGCCGATAGTTTTCCCAAAGTGTTGGCAACTTCGGGAAGTTTAGAAGGGCCAATAAAAATTACAATCACCAGAATGATGATCAGAAGCTCGCCGCCGCCTATGTTGAACACATTTAAAGAGTACCCAAATGTGCCTGTTTCACAACAATCCTACAAAAGTTTAAGGCTTCCCAATGGCCAAATTCTAATGAAAGCCCGTCCAATAATATCGTCGGTATCTACTGGTCCAAAATATCTTGAGTCTCGAGAGCCAGACCTGTTATCTCCCATAACGAAAATAAAATCTTCAGGAACAAGGCACGTGTTTGCTACGGACTCCGGGCAAAGGTCTCCAAATTGAAATCCTTGGGTGGTGACACCTTCAGCTAAATAGGGTTCAACAAGTAATTTACGGTTCTTTTCTCCTCGTTCAGTTATAAATATCTCCCCGTTAGATATTTCAAGAATCTCTCCTTCAGTCGCAATCACGCGCTTTATCAAGTCTGTTTCATTGCCTGTCTCAGGTTCGATTCGTTTAAATACGACGAGATCTCCCCTGCTGACCTCTCCAAATTCATAGCTCAATTTGTTAACGAGTACCCTATCTCCGACCTGTAGCGCTGGTGTCATGGATGATGAGGGTATGTAGTATGCCTGCATTAAAAATGTTTTTATTAAGAAAGCAACCAACAAAGCTCCAACAATTACTGCAAGCCACTCGATTGCCTTCCTTACAGATTTTTGTGATTTCTCTTCGACATTTTCTTGAGTCGCCTCAATAAGATTAACGCTTTCATCTTCATCTGGGTAGGGGTACTGCTGATAGGTTTCTATGGGCTTTTCCACATGATGTTCATCCCTGTTCTCTTCTTGGCCAGTCCTCTTGCCCGTAAGCTCTTCGTTAGATCCATAGGAACTATTCAACGCACGAGTGACGACATCGTCAACCCAGTCCGGTTCGTTAGTTTCAGAATTTTGATCGTCTTTAGTCATCCAAACCGTATCTACTAAGAATTCGTTTCGTTAAGCTGTACCCTGCATCGGTAGCTACACCGGAGGCCGCTTTAATGAGAATAGTCTCTGGATCTAATTGTAATAAAAGTCGACCCAACCATATATTTGAAGAGACAGGGAGGGTTACTTCAAGCATGTTATTTTCTCTTTCAATTACAGAGGTAGTTGGGTACTTCGAGACAATCCAACTATCCGATTCTTTTACTAGTAGAGTCGCCCATCCTTCCTCGGGGAACTGAAAATCAA
>DBHP01000091.1:15116-28138 GCA_002295705.1 Candidatus Neomicrothrix sp. UBA825
AAGTCACACGCCACCTCGCAATAAGCCCTAAGGTAGAGATACCTATCGTTTATCCCCAAACCTAGTGGCTGTATGGTTCTATCGCTCAAGTAGTCTTCGTTGAATGAGTAGTAGTTAATGGCCATTTTTTTTCTATTCAGCAATGACTTATTGGTTATTTGATATATTTCGCTATCCCTGACGCCGGGGTCAATAACAACTTGGTCCTGATTTGCCCCTATACAGTTTGCTACTTTGTCAAGAGCGCTCACTAAAGATGAATGTGCTGAATCCACATCAATTAATTGTAGGAGCATCTTCCCTTTAGCTAGCAAGGAGAAAGCCTCTGCATAGGTTAGATTCAATGGTCGTGCGAGATAGTTTGCTTGACTAATCCAAACTTCATCATCTTGAAGATTAATTTCAATCAAATTGTCGGGTGTATGTGGGTGCGGACCAACAAAGAACAGAACTTTTGTTAGGTCATTTAGTAGTGTTTCACGGGGGTACTGAAAGCGATCCACCAATTCATTGATCGTTGCTCCATTGTTCTCTATCAACCATGGGACCATTGAGACTAAGCGTTCAAGCCTTTCAGTAGCTTTAAGCATTACTATCCTCATAAGTATTTTGTAGATATTTCATTCGCTCAATTAGCTTCTGTCTAAGAAAATCTGGTTCAAGTATTTCTGCATGGTCCAGCAGCAGGAGGACTCGGCTGATGAACGATTCATAATTCTTTACAACAAATTCAGCGATTCCGTCTCCATCTGGATTTATCACTACTGAAATATCAAGATTACTTTTTACCCATTTAACGTGAGATTTATCAATCAAGACTTTAGCTATAACCTCGTCGTCATCACCGTAGGAAAAGTAGGAGAAATCTGCTCCAGAAAGAGAGTCAGGCAAAATATATTTATCAGAAGTATCTCCTATAGAAAGATCATTGATTCGATCAGTGCGAAATGATTTCACTGAATCTGTGTCAGTCTCTCTTCCTGTCAAATACCAATGTTCACCTTTGAACTGAAGTAAGTAGGGCTCAATGAGCCTCTGTTTTGAGGCGTAAGAGAATGAAGTTGTTTTCTTTTCCGAAAGAGCCTCAAAAAGTCTGTCAAATACATCAAAGTCGCCGATCGACGCAGAGGTGGCATAATCCGAGCGCTGTTTTGAATATCCTCCTAGCTTACGGAGTGCTTCTTCTTCGGTTAGCTCCCCTATTAGATGAATGCTATTGGATGCATAATTGAGTTGAGACAATTCGGCGTCGCTTAGATTGAGGTCTGGTAAGTAATACTTCTTGTTATCAAGAACATATGCCTCTGCTGATTTCCCAGAGGACCCTACTGAAATAACATCTAAAGGAACGCCCATATCCTTTAACGCTGCTTTATCTCTACTAAATTGTTTTCTAAAGGCGACAAGATTATCAGGATACATATGTATTCTATTTCGCAATTCCTCAGCAGTTAATGGTGTTGATGCGTTGAGCAATTCTGCGAGAAGCTTCAGGATTCTCTCTAGTTTTTCTGCTGCCATAACTTCACGCTAACTCTAAACTGCACTTCCTAAAGGCTTTCAATAAGCTTTTCTACTCTTTCGTCACTCGATGCGAAAGGGTCCTTACATAGGACGGTTCTTTGTGCCTGATCATTTAACTTCAAATGAACCCAGTCGACTGTATAGTCACGATTCTTTTCTTTTGCGCGCTTGATAAAGTCGCCTCTCAGCTTTGCTCTTGTAGTTTGTGGCGGATTTGTGACAGCATCAACAATATCTTCATCGCTACATACACGCTCCACTATTCCGGATTGTTGCATTAAATAGAAAAGGCCTCTGGATCTATCCACATCATGGTATTGGAGGTCAAGTAATGCAATCTTTGGGTCTGATAAGTCAAGCGAATATCTGCTTTTATATCTATCTATCAAGTGAAATTTTGCAACCCAATCACATTCTCGATGCAACTCAAGTGGATCATTTCTTAATCCAGTTAAACAATGTTCCCACATATCCAGCGTTTGACTCTCTTCTTCTGATAGTTCTCGTCTCTCGGAAAATTTTATAGCCTTCTCCAGAAACTCGGATTGGATATCCAGGGCACTCAGCTCTCGACCATTTGCTAAACGCACTTTTCTCTTGCAAGTATAATCTTGACTTATTTCTCGTATTGCTCTTATGGGATTCTCAAGAGTTAGATCACCCATTACTACTGTTCGTTCCTCGAGCATCCGGAGAATCAGTGAAGCTGATCCAACTTTCAGGAAAGAAGCATATTCACTCATGTTTGAGTCACCGACTATTACGTGTAGTCGTTTATATCTATCAGCATCAGCATGGGGTTCATCACGTGTATTTATTATCGGCCTACTTCTAGTAGTGGCACTTGAGATCCCTTCCCATATATGCTCTGCCCTTTGACTGATGCAAAACGTCGCACCTCTTGCTGTTTGTAGTACTTTTCCTGCACCAGAGTAAATTTGTCGGGTAACAAAAAACGGAATAAGTACTTGATCGTAATGAGATATATCCTCACTTCGAGTGGTGCAATAGTTTTCATGTGAACCATATGAATTACCTGCTGAGTCAGTGTTATTTTTGAACAGATAAAGACGGCCTTCTATACCTTCTTCTTGTAAGCGTTTTTCAGCATTTTGTAGGAGTTGTTCAAGAATTCTCTCCCCTGCCTTGTCGTGAGTCACAACGTCGTATATTGAATCACACTCTGGTGTGGCATATTCTGGATGCGAGCCAACATCAAGATACAATCGAGAACCATTTTCTAGAAATACATTACTGCTTCGTCCCCAAGCAACCACCCTTCTGAACATATAACGAGCAACCTCATCTGGGCTCAAGCGTCGTTGGCCGTTAGGGGAAACACAAGTTACCCCATATTCACTTTCTATTCCAAAGATACGACGTTCCATCAAGTCACCATTTCATACGCTAGATGAAATTTTCAAGATTTGTATAGCGGAAGGCTAATTGATGAGTTCTTGAATTTCTGAGGCGACTATTCGTCGGAACGCTCTTCTCCCATTTTGAATTGAGAGTTCTGCTACTTCTAAGTCATCCGGTTCAATATCACGCTCCCCTGCAGTTAAAGCGTCGATGCAGGCGTTTAAAGCTTTCTTTAGTGGCATATTGTTCTTGTGGAGCGTTTGAAATCTTTCAAAGATGGCTTCACTTTCCCCACCTAGAACAGCGAATGAAGTTTCATCTTTGACTGTACCGTCGTAGAGAATATGAAACATTTGGTTTCGAAGATTCTCACCTTCAAAGTCTACTTCCGCAACAAGTATTTCTACCTCCATGGGTTTCATCTCGTGAGTGAAAATATGTCCGAGCATTTGCGCGTATTGATTTGCAAGGCTTCTAGCGTCAACGTCATCGCGACTAAACGAGTATCCTTTCAAGTCAGCATGCCGCACCCCAGCTATTCGTAATTGATCGAATTCGTTGTATTTACCTACCCCTGCGAAAGCTATTCGGTCATAGATTTCACTTACCTTATGCAATGTATTTGATGGGTTTTCGGCAACGATTAATATACCTTTTTTAAAGGAAACAGCGATCAGGGCTCTGCCTCTAGCTATACCTTTCCGTGCATAATCAGCACGATCTTCCATCATTTGTTCTGGACTTACATAAAATGGCATATTCATTTCAGGTCACCATTCCGTGATATGCGATTTTCGATAATCCTGTTAAATATTGAGGAAACATCGGAATGAGGCACAGGCGAGTAACCATCTTGCGTTATTAACGAAATAGTGGGAAATACATCTCGAATCAAGTCTGGACCACCTGTGGCAGAGTCTTCTTCTGATGCTTCGAATATAGCGTTTGCAGCTAATTCAGTTGCATCCGATGATGATAATTCCATCTCAAAACCTAATTTAATTACTGTAGTTGCATGTAGACTTCCCGAACCTGTGGTTGCAAAGGATTTCTCCTCGTACCTACCACCAGTCACGTCGTATTGGAATATACGCCCAATTTTTTCTCTTAAATCAAATCCAGCAAATAACGGAATTACTACCATTCCTTGCATAGCTGCTGGAAGATTCTGGCGTATCATGGTGCTGAGCTGATTCGCTTTTCCTTCAAGTGAGAGAGACTTTCCCTCCACCTTTTCATAATGTTCCAGTTGTAGTTGAAATAGCTTCACCATTTCTATCGCAGGTCCTGCAGCTCCAGAAATGGCAACTCCAGAGTATGTGTCAGACTGAAATACTTTATCTAGCGTTCTATGGCTTATGTGGTGGCCACTTGTTGCTCGGCGATCACCTGCGAGAACAACACCGTCTTTGAATCTGATAGCAACACAGGTTGTTCCATGTGCAAGGTTGTCAACTGGGTGTTGCAGTTTGAGGGGTTCAATTCCGTATTCTTTTATAAGGGCCGCAAAATTAGGTCCCGGATCGTCTTCGGTTGAGAAACTAGGTAGTGTCACCCTTTAATAGTACCTGCAAGGCGGCACGGCAACTACTGTCCACCCTTCTGAACATACGATTTAACAAATTCTTCCGCATTAGTTTCTAATACTGAGTCTATCTCGTCTAGTAGGCCATCTAATTCGCCAGCAAGCTCGGAGTTAGTTTGACTCGGGCTTACTCCCTCCTCATCATGCGAAGTATCTGAGTCCTCGTTAGGTACCTGTTCTTTTGAATATTCTTGTTCAGCCATCTTTGCTCCTGAGATAGACATTAGCTGCTTCGAGGACTTTAGTCATTTATTCGATAATTCTAATTCTGCTATTAATTCATTCGGAGAAGTTACTCGCTCCAGTAGCGATCGAACTTTCTCTAAAGACCCTTCGCTCGGGTCAAGAATTGGAACGCGCTTTAGGTGATCATCTTCCAATCTAAATACTAGTGAATCCCAGTTAGCTGAAACTATTGATTCAGGCCACTTTTGTAAACATACACCTCGGAAATAAGCTCTCGTTTCTTGCGGTGGGTTATCAATTCCATTATTGACTTCGTTATTAGTAATCAGTTTTTTCAGACCAATGATTTCCGATATTCTTTTTCCTTCTCTTACATCGTGATACTGCAAGGCAAGTAGTCGTACCCTTGGGTCAAATATTGATAAATTATGCCGGTCTGCAAAACTTTCAATAAGAAGTCGCTTCGCGATCCAATCTATTTCTGTACGAAGACTTTCCGGGTTGCTTTCTAAGCCAGTCAGAACCCTTTCCCACGTACTGATAATTTCATTGGCAACCTCCCCGCCGGCAAATTCACCTCCCCCCTTTGAGACATATGACGAAGCAGCGTTAAAAATCTCCCATTGCACTTCTAACGCTGTGATGCTTGATCCATCATTTAGAATGAGCTGCTGTTTTAGCGAAGGGTCGTGCGAAACTTCCTTGATGCACCGGACTGGATTATCAAAGATTATTCTTTTGGTCAGAAAGCTATCTTCAACCATTGCGAGCAATATGGAAGTTGATCCAACCTTTAGAAATGTTGCAGTTTCACTCATATTCGCATCCCCACATATAACATGCAGGCGTCGGTATTTCGTCGCATCTGCGTGCGGTTCATCTCTGGTGTTTATGATGGGTCGTTTCAGAGTCGTCTCCAACCCAACTTCCTCTTCGAAGAAATCGGCACGCTGAGTTATTTGATATTCGATTGAATTGGAATCTACTCCAGTAGCTTCGACGCCAATTTTCCCTGAGCCTGTGAAAATCTGTCGAGTAATAAAATGTGTCGTAGCATGGCAAATAATTTCGCCGAATGGGGTAAGTCTATCGACTAAGTAATTTTCATGGCAGCCATATGAGTTGCCTTTTCCATCGGAATTGTCTTTATAAACAACAATTTCTTCTTCGGGTGGAAGAGCTTCGTTGGCAACAGACATCGCCAGTTCAATGATTCTCTCCCCACTACGATCGTATTTAACTACCTGCAAGGCGTTAATGCACTCTGGAGTAGAGATTTCTGGATGCGCATGGTCCACGTAAAATCTTGCCCCATTCTCCAGAACTGCGTTCACAAGATGGGTCTCTACTAGAGGTGGCAACGACCCGATTGGGGCCAACCCTCTTGCATCGTTGCCCGGCGTCTCGTCATTAAAATCCCATTCTACTGTGTAGGCGACTCCACCTTTTGAGGATAATTCAGCTTGTTTGGCATAAGCATTGACTAATACTGATGAAGCATGTATCGGGTTTTGTTCACCAAGTTTTGGTTGAATTATTGCATACTCGGTTTCGATGCCGCAGATCTTGGGGATGGCCATTTATAAATATTGACCTGAAATCGTTTGAGTACTTTCTGGTGTCATGTCAGCATTTAATAATGGCCTAATCATTGAAATCCGTTCGCCTTTTTTTCCAGAAATTTTTGCCCAGTCATCGGGGTTTGTCGTGTTGGGTAAATCTTCATGTTCACTGAATTCTTCTCTTACTGAACGCATCAAATCATCAAAGGTGAGACCTTTCTGGCCTATATCTATGAATCTTTTAATCGCATGTTTTTTCGATCGCCGAACAATGTTTTCAATCATCGCTCCTGAGGCAAAATCTTTGAAGTACATGACTTGTTTATCTCCATTTTGATAAGTGACCTCTAGGAATTCGTTACGCTCTTCTGTGGCGTACATCTCTTCAACTATCTTTTCGGTCATTACACGTATTGCCTTATCAATATCGCCTCCGCCCAAGTCTTCAATACAACTGACGGAGATCGGAATATCAGAGTTTAGATATTGTGCAAAAATTGCTAGTGCTGAGTCATGATCGGGCCGATCAATTCTTATTTTTATATCCAGCCTGCCAGGCCTCAAGATAGCTGGATCGATCAAGTCTTCTCTATTTGAAGCTCCAATAACGATCACATTGTTGAGTTCCTCAACGCCATCAAGTTCAGCTAATAGTTGAGGGACGATAGTTGATTCCATGTCCGAACTTATTCCACTTCCTCTGATGCGATAGAGAGATTCCATTTCGTCAAAGAAGATTACTACGGGGTATCCATCATTCGATTTCTCTCTCGCCTCTTCAAAAATAACTCGAATTTGCCGTTCAGTTTCACCAACGTACTTATTTAGCAGTTCGGGACCCTTGATATTAAAGAAATAACTTTTACTGCTCTCTTCTGTTTGCTCGCTCAAAGCTCTACTCGCTAAAGAGTTAGCGATTGCTTTGGCTATAAGTGTTTTTCCACAGCCGGGTGGACCATATAACAAGATTCCTCGCGGCGTAGGTAATTTATGTTCATGAAATAGATCCGGATATAGGAAAGGCAACTCAACCGCATCACGGATAAGTTCAATCTTTTCGTCCAAACCTCCAATATCGTTGTAGGTTATTTCAGGCACTTCATAAGTGAGGTGCTTTTGGGTTTCTGGGTTATGTACCACTTCAACAACCACGTTAGTTTTGCTTGCTACAAGCAGGGAGGCTCCAGGTTTCAACTCAGGTCCTTTAATCTCAGTAGCCAAGTTCATAATCATTTCCTGATCGGCTCTTCCTTTTACAAGTGCCCTGTTCCCATCTGCTAGAACTTCAATGAGTGTTACTATTTCGCCTAAATTTTCAGTACTGCGATGAAGTACGACATTTAATGATTCGTTTAATGCAACTTCGTCACCTTCAAGTAGGGCTGATATGTCGATATCAGGGTGAAGATTTACTCGTAGTTTTTTCCCATTAGAATCAACGTCAACTGTGCCATCCTCGTTTGCTTTTAAAAAAGTACCGTAACCTATCGGGGGTTGGCTTAGCTTTGATACTTCTACCTTGAGTGAAGCAATTTGATTTCGTGTTTCGTTTAAGGCAGCTATAAGTTTGTCGTTTTCTTTAGCTGCCTTAGCTAAGAGAATTTTTGAATCTCTTAGTCTTTCCTCAAGAAGTGCAATACGTTTTGGTGCTAAGGAGTTATTCTCCGATAATTTATTATTTCGTTCTCGAAGTGATTCAAGTTTCGTGCGCAGTTCTTCTATTTCAATTTGTGACTTTTCCAACTGTCGTTTGAGATCATTGACTGCCATGTTTATATCGTAGAAGCCTTGAGCGTTAATAGCCATGCCTAGTTGTTATATTTGGGTTTTTTATGATGTGTCATACTTATCACAAAAAAGTGTTTCAACATCCGCACATTTCTTATAACATTTGTACATAATTAGTTTGTACTTAAGTTGCGAAGGATATGAATGAAAGTTTGGATTGACCAAGATCTCTGCACCGGGGATGGGCTTTGTGAAGAAATTGCTCCCGATGTCTTTACGCTTCTTGATGATGGGTTAGCGTACGTCGTGGAGGGCGAAAAGGTCTTTTCTGATCCTGGTGGTCCTGAGGGATTAGCCGTTGTTCCTGACGGCCAAGAGGAAGCTACGATAGAATCTGCAGAAGAGTGCCCTGGAGAATGTATCTATCTTGAGGTATAGAAAAAGCTATTGACTCCCCAGATAGCGCGTACTAGTTATGAATCCCGTGTGGGCAACCATTCTGTGATCTGGCCTGACAGCTCTTCCGTCTACGTGCCATGATCGAGAGAGTATCTCTTGGGTTTTGGTCATTGCAAAGTTATCTTCTCTGAGTCTGTCTGTAAGCCGTGACACTTGCGTAATACTTGGCGAGTAAGAAACAAGAATACCTCCTGGTCGCAAAGTATTTTCGACATGATCAATTACACGCCAAGGTTCAGGAAGATCTAACACGATTCTGTCATAGTCAGAGCCGTTTAATTGATTGTACGCGTCCCCAATTAATACTTCATAACGTTCACTTATGTTCTGGTCGGAAAAGAAACTTTCAACATTTTTGCGGGCTCTTTTTGCAAAGTCTTCCCTTAGTTCAATTCCGGTCACACTCGCTCCAGCTCGTAATAGCGCTATTGACAATGCGCCAGAACCTATCCCAGATTCAAGCACTTTATTGCCCGCTGCGATATCGGCAGCAATTAAAATAGGACCGATATCTTTTGGATAGATAATCTGTGCAGAACGTGGCATCTTCAAAATTACGTCAGACATCGTTGGTCGCAATGCGAGGTATTCAAGCCCGCCACTAGACTTAATTCTTACTCCATCTTTTTTTCCGATTAAGTCGTCATGAGATATGTAGCCAGAATGTGAATGGAATTCTGATTTGGACTTTAAGGTCAGTAGGTATCGTCGATCCTTTTGATCCACAAGCAATAACATATCGCCTTCCTGCAGGACGCTATTTCCGTTCGTCATATTCGAAGCATTTCAGTGTTAGATTTCGGTATCACTGTGCGAATCGCGAAAATATTTTTTCACATTTGGAAAAAGTTGAATTTGGATGATGGGGTCCTTTTGGCCCTTGCGTTTACGCTTCTTACTACTGCGAAGGAATACCCCTAGAAGGGTCATTGCTGATGGTCCAATCTTTTGTAGAAGGGAAACTCCTCCTGATATTGATATCAGTTCGCTTTTGAAATCTTTGATCTTTCCTTCAATATCTTCTGGTGTTATGTTCTCAGAATCATCGGGTGCCATTATGTCTCCTAACAGCTTTCAGCGAAAGTCCAATCACAGTTAACAAGGATCCGAAGACCAATAGATATGGTAAAAACGAAAGAGAATCATCAAAGAGCGAAAATTCATTCTGAAGTAGCCTGAGCAATCCTGTAGCGCCGAAAGCAACGCCAACCAGTAAGAACAACATTCCTAGTAAACCTAAAGACAGCCATTTAGTTAGTGCTGTTATAGGATCCTTAATTTCTTGCTTTGCATACCGAATTAGAAGGGTCCGTAATTCAAAAAATTTTTCGGAAATTATATCCTGCTCAATTTTCATTATCTCTACTCGTTAATAATTGACTATCAAATTTCTTCTTGTTGAAGTCTACTCATAGCCGCAAGTGTTTCACGTTCCGAGATGATTTGTGCCAACAGCAAGCTAGAGCGCTCTTTTGCGCTTTCCGCCGAAAGTAACTTATATTTATCTAACTGTCCTAATGGAGCTAGAGCGCAAGCTGTAAAAAGATCCACCTCTTCTAGAGCTTGAATATTTAGGCTTTCAGCTGGAATGGCTCCCATTTGAACAAGAAGCACATAGCAGCGTTCGAGTTCCTCAATTATTTCACGTTTAAGTTGGAAGTCCCTATTTTCGCTATCCTCCAGTTCTTCAATTTGAGCAACTGGGTATGGATTGTCGGGAAGCCACTTTTTTACCATTATTCTTTTGACGCCTAAACTCTCTACTGCAAGTTGATTCTCTCCTAGCTCTTTTGAACCAGTGATTTTGCATAACGTCCCGTAAGAGAAACGGCTGTCCTGACCACCGACTTCATGGCCTTTCTCTATTAAACATGTTCCAAAAGTGGAGTCCTTTTGGATCAACTCAGCAAATAATTGCAAGTATCTTGACTCAAAAATTCTCAGTGGCAAAACACTGCCTGGAAAAAGAACTGAGCCCAAAGGAAACATTGCTAGTTTCATCATTTCAATCAATTACCGATCTTGGCCCCATCTCTTCGAGCGTTTTACCACCTGAGAATTCACTTAAGATTGGAGCAAGTCCGTTTAGGAACTCCTGGTGAATGCTCTCAGCACTTTCTGTGTCATCGTAGTTAGCGATATATGTAATGGTCATTTCTAAGCCCTGTGGTGTTGTGTAGGAGCCAGCCATAGCACCACGATCTGATTCAAAGTATGTATGTGCTACCAGATTTGATTCGAATGGAGTTCCCAGAAGTGTGTTACTAACGATACCCTCAACCCCCACTAATGGAAGCGCCTCTTTTAGAGTTGCTCCATATTTATTATCCTGAAGAATGTCCTGAAATAAGCCGCATGTAGCTTGATTGTCGTGACTTAATCCTGAACCGTCAATAAGCAGCAGTTCAGTATTTGGGAGATTATTCGTTGCTAGAATTTCGGGCAATGAGACAAGACCACTTCCGGATGATCCTTGTCCGGTACGAGAGAATCCAATTTCCTTTAGGACCATCTCTGCTGTGACATTATCGTCATTCGTTATCATTTGCTTTGCTATTTGATCTAGTCTAGGCGATTTAATCGTAAGAAGTTCGACAAGAGAACTCTGCTCAACATTATTAATCTCTTTCGCAGCTTGGAGAATAATAACTCCACGCGCCTCAAGCAGATCATCAAAATTAGCTGCAAAACGTTTCGCTGGATTTGCACTTGGTACTAAAGGTGAAGGATTTTCGCCACGTTGCTGGGAATAATTTTGCTTCAATCCGTCAAAGCCGCCATCGAGCAGTGAAGCAGAAAGTGAGCCAATATCAGCAGATTCCTTTAACTCTTGATCCCAACCCACAACCGTTCGTTCTTCGTCGTACCGACTTTCATTCACAACAACTGCTCCTTGAATGAATAGGATGTTGATTCCAACAGTTAAATCAGCCATTTCATCCGCACTAGTTCTAATCGGACTATATGCCTCAGGCAGTAACTCCATGAACGCATCCGTTCTGATAACTGGATCTCCGCCTCCAAACACATATAAATCACTACTTAGAAGATTCCCATCTGCATCAGTTTCTCGATCAGCAGAAATAACTGTTTCGTATTGATAATCAGGCCCTAACTGCGCAAGCGCTGCGTAGGCGGTAATAATTTTCTGGATACCGCCGGGGTTTAGCGGAATTTGTTTCTGAAACTCAAATAGCTCCTCACCACCAGCTGAAATAGCGAAACAGCTTGAGTCTGGGAGGGAGCCTACTAGATCTGAGAGATTTTCTTCTAGTTGTTGAGCTGCTAATGGCGAAGTGAGGAGTTCGGGTGCACGCCGTAAGGAGAAAACAGGTGTACCCAAATCAGTTGTTTCAACTATTTGCGCTGTGTTGATCGCAACTTCCTCGTAACCAAAGCGGTCCTTGAAGTTCAATAATGCTATCAAGGTAGCCAAAATCAATAACGGTAACGTAATTCTTTTGAGAAGTTGGAGCACGGTCTGAGTCTAGTTGTAAATTCTCATATCTGTTATCAACCCGTATGTTCTCTTTTAGAAAAGTTAGTCATCGCTTCTAGAGACTTTACAGCTGTTAGCGGTGAATTGAAGCAGGTTTCGCCTTGATCTATTAAGGCTTTCGGTCCAGCGTTAAGTGAATCAGTGATTCCTATTTCTGTTGCAACAAACACTGGCTTTTCAAATTCTTTTGATGCTTGAATGATGGCTTCCGCATATCTCTTTTCTTGGGAGATATGGAAATTAGCCATCTTTTTCGTCTCAGCAGTTGCGACTGGGCTTTCTAAATAAGTTCTGGCGACATTACCTTGGATTCCTAGCCCTAAGAAAATCATTGAATCAACTTGTGGATGTCCCAGTATAAGTGGAATGAGTGTAGGAATCGTGTCCCTGGTTTCGCCTCCAGCGAGATCCACTGGATTACTTTTACTCCACCGAGGGGGTAAATATTTACCAATTTCCTCTTCCAGATCCTGCGGCAGTTCCATGAGATCTAGCTTTGCCCGAGAGATAGCGTCAGCAGTGATGACACCCCACCCACCGGCAGTTGTTACTACTATCACTTTTCTGCCGTTGGGTAGCGGTTTTGTTGCGAAAGCTGTGGCGAATTCAAATGCTTCATTGGGATCATTGGCTAAAATACCTCCGGCTTGTTTGACTGCGGTTTCAAAAACTTTCTGGTCAGAAGCCATCGATCCCGTGTGGCTTGAAGCTGCTTTAGCGCCATCGGAAGTTGTACCCCCTCTAATGATGATAACGGGCTTTCTATTGGACACTTCCTTCATTGAGTCATAGAAGTCTCTTCCATTTGGTAAACCCTCAACATAGACTACGATGACGTTTGTTTTAGAATCTTCTCCGAAGTAGCGAATATAATCTGCTACACATAGCTGAGCTTGATTACCGATTGATATCGCTCTCGCTATGCCAATATTCTTGGCGCGGGATAGATTTAACATCGCTGAGAGTATGTTTCCACTCTGACTTGCGATAGATATATTTCCCATGGGTGGGTACGGAGAAACAATTTGAGAACATAAACCGGCTGGCGTTGAGACGTAGCCTTGCCCATTGGGCCCAGCAATGGTCATTTCAAGAGAGTTAGCAACCTGAACTAATT
>DBHP01000091.1:28550-114111 GCA_002295705.1 Candidatus Neomicrothrix sp. UBA825
AGGACGGCAATTGTCTGCTTAGGCCCCAGACAAATCATTGCCACATCAATTTGATCCTTTGGAATACCATCAACAGACTTTAGGGTTTGTATCCCAAGTACCTCTGGTGTTTTGGGGTTCGTAGCGAATATATTACCTTCAAAACCTGCTGCAAGTATGTTGTGGAGAGCGACAAAACCAAATTTCCCTGGATGAGTGGAGGCTCCAATAACAGCAATTCCCTTTGGGTTAAATAGGGTATGTAAATTCTGCTGATGCATCATGACTTGATAACAAGTGCGTCAACAGCAATCGGCAGATTGCCATTTATCACAATGGGGTTAACATCGATAGCTTGTATGACTGGGTCCGCTAAACCACATTTTGCAATTGCCTCCAACATGTCTGCGAGTGCCTCGAGGTCGACATCGGGTTCACCGCGAAATTGATTAAGTAGAGCATTTGACTTCAGTTCAAAGACCATGCGCATCAACTCTTCCCGCGAGCATGGAAGCAAGCGAAAAGATGCATCCGAAACCGCTTCTGCGAAGATGCCGCCTAAACCGAACATAATTGTTGCTCCAAAGTCCTTATCGATATGGTAGCCAGCTATAAATTCTCGTTTTCCCGAAATATGCTCGCAAATAAGGAATTCGCTAACATTGCTATTACTTGCTCGCATCTCGTTGAAAGCAACGCTTAAGTCAGTCTGATTATTTATTCCTAACTTCACTCCGCCCAACTCGCTTTTATGTTCAGTCCCATCGCCAGATATTTTCAGAACAATTGGGTATCCGATCTCCAGAGCGGCGGCGGCGGCCTCTTCATAGCTTTTTGCTGTAAATTCCTTGCACGAGATTACCCCGAATTCACTCAATAGTCTTTTGCTTTCAAATTCTGTTAGAGAGTTCATTTTTTAACACTACCTCTTGTCTAAGTCCGCCAACACTCTTAGTTGCCACACCTGCATTAGGAATAGTAGTTTTCTCATGAGGGAATTATGAAAATTTTAGCGGCTTTATTTATTGACGATATATCAATGTTTGAGAATGAGAATGGGTTAACACGTTTAAATCTCTCAGGTGTTCAGTTTACTATTGCTGTTTCGGAGCCTTTTCCCCTGACTCTTGCACCACATTTGGTAGTCCTTATTCACAGCGATCAAGAGTCAAATGGGGCTGGAGTTTTGGAAGTCACTTACCATTGCGAGGAAAACGAAATTGCTCGCAACGTACAACCATTACAAATAGAACCAGGATTATTTGCGTACAGACTAATCAGAGCTGAATTAGAATTAGTCAATCCAGGAAAAGTTTTTGCCCACTGTCGTCTTAATCAGGATGACCCGATGATTGTTCCTTTAACAATTAAGGCTGCTTGATAACAAATTTAATTTTAATTTCCTGCCCAATGCCTTCTTGCAAGTTAATGTATACACGTTGATGGGAGCGACATGACAGAAATTAAGACAGATAGTGATTTAGAGCAATTGGGGATCAATACTATTCGGGGCTTGTCAATGGATGCCCCTCATGCAGCTAGTTCCGGTCATCAAGGAACTGCGATGGCACTTGCACCCCTTGCGCATGTTCTGTTCACTCGTGTTTTGCGTTATAGCGCTAAACACCCTGATTGGTTTAATCGTGATCGTTTTATTTTAAGTGCTGGACATGCATCAATTTTGCAATACGCAATGCTTCACCTAACGGGGTACGGGCTAACTTTGGAGGACCTAAAGGACTTCAGACAGTTGGATAGCTTAACTCCAGGACACCCTGAAGTTGGTCACACAGCTGGAGTTGAGGTTACGACTGGACCACTAGGCCAAGGTTTCGCTAATGCGGTAGGTATGGCAATTTCAGAGCGTTGGCTGAGAGCAAAGTTCGGTAGTGAGAACATCAATCATAATGTTTTCGTGATCTGCGGTGATGGTGATCTTTCAGAAGGGATAAGCCATGAGGCTGCTTCTCTTGCAGGCAGTCAGCAATTAGGAAACCTCATCTGTATTTATGACGATAACCACATAACTATTGATGGGCCTACTGAACTGTCTCTTGCAGATGATGCTGCCAAAAGGTTTGAAGCATACGGTTGGGATGTGATGGATCTGGGTGAATCTGGTGAAGACTTGGATGCACTCGAGAATGCATTGCTTGAAGCTAAATCAAATACAAGCTCGCCAACAATCATTATTCTGCGAACGCATATAGGGCACCCCTCTCCTACTCTGACTGACAGTCCCAGTGCTCACGGGTATGCGTTTAAGGATAAGGAAATTTTTGAGACTAAAGAGCTTATGGGTTTGCCCCCCGAAGAATCTTTCTTCGTTCCCTCTGAGGTATTGGATATGTACAGAGCAGCTGGAGAACGATATCAACAGGAAGCCGAAGCATACAGCTGGCAAGCCGAAGATCATATGGGAAGTTGGAACCTATCCTCCACCCGAAATTTATATGAAGAGAGCGTGGGAGAAAGTGTGGCTACCAGAGTGGCAAGTGGGATATGCCTTAATGAAATAGCAAAAGATTTGTCAATAATAGCTGGAGGCGCTGACTTAACTGGCAACACTGGAACTGCTTTAACGGGTTTTGAGCAATTATCTCCATCCTCCCCATCTGGTAAGCAGCTCTTTTATGGGGTTCGTGAGCATGCGATGGGAGCTGTCATGAACGGAATCGCCTTACACGGTTGCATAGTGCCTGTCGGAGGAACCTTTCTAGTTTTCAGCGATTACATGAGACCAGCAATTCGCCTTGCAGCTATATCCAAGGCCAAGGTCATCTATTCTTTTACACATGACTCTGTTGGTGTCGGTGAAGATGGACCAACACATCAGCCGATTGAACAAATTATGTCTCTTCGCTCTATTCCTGATCTATTAGTGATTAGGCCTGCAGATGCGAAAGAAACTGTAGCTGCTTGGATCACTGCTTTGAATCACGATGGACCAACTGCATTGATTCTGTCTCGTCAAAACTTACCCATACTTGCTGAAACGAGCGTTGATCTCGCCCAAAGTGGAAGTTACTTCTTAAAGGAAGACAATGATGCAAATACAACTCTCATCGCTACTGGCTCTGAAGTTTCACTTTGCATGGAATACGCTACCAATGCACCGGTAAACGTATTGTCAATTCCATCTTGGGAACTTGCCGAGCAATTTTCACCTGAGATACAGAGATGGGACGAATATTCAGCTAACAAAACTGTAATTTCTGTAGAAGCAGGAGTAACCCTTGGTTGGTCGCGATATGCCGATAGGTCTATAGGAATTGATCGTTTCGGCGCTTCCGCTCCAGGAAATGAGGTCATGGATGCTCTCGGCATCAATGTAATCAACATTGACAAAGAAGTTAAAGAGGAAGGAAACTAATTGCTATTTCAGCTATATGAGGATTTCGGACAGAGTCCATGGTTAGATAATTTACGCCGAGAGTGGGTTAACTCCGGGAGACTTCAAGAGTGGGTTGACAACGGTGTTCGTGGCCTCACATCGAATCCTTCAATATTTGAAAAGGCTATAAGCACATCAGATGCTTATGACAAACAATTCAAAGAGCTAATCTTGGCCAATAACTCCGTCGAAGAGGCCTACTGGGAATTGGTAATAACTGATATTGCTGGAGCAGCCAAAGTACTTGATTCCGTTTACCAAAAGAGTGCCGGTACCGACGGCTACGTATCTGTAGAAGTTGATCCAAGACTAGCAAGAGATACCAATCGCACTATTCAAGCTGCTCGAAGCTTAAATAACCGACTAGACCTACCCAATATTTATATAAAAATACCTGGGACAGCGGAGGGTATACCTGCCATCAGACAAATGATTTCCGAAGGAGTTTCCGTCAACGTAACACTACTCTTTTCTGTGGAACGATACGAACAGGTAATTGAGGCATTTTTAAGCGGACTTGAGGAAAGAGAAGGTGATCTATCAGATGTTTCGTCTGTCGCTTCTTTCTTCATTTCAAGAACTGATTCAGAAGTGGACAAACGTTTAGAAAGCATCGGAAGCGACACGGCTACCGCCCTAAAGGGAAAGACCGCTGTTGCTCAGGGGCAATTAGCCTATAGATCCTTTCTTAAAGCTTTTGGAAGTGACCGTTGGAAAGCACTAGAAAAGCGAGGCGCCAGACTCCAGAGACCACTCTGGGCATCTACCTCAACTAAAGATCCTCAATACCCAGACACTCTCTACGTTGATTCTTTAATCGGCCCCAATACGGTTAACACCCTTCCAGATGCAACTCTCAAAGCTTTCGTTGACCATGGAACCTTAAGAAGAACCATAGATATTGACTTCGATGTCGCGGATCGAGTTATTAGCGACGTTCAGGAACTCGGTATCAATTTAGATGAAGTAGCGAATTTACTTGAATTACAAGGTGTGGAAGCCTTTGAAAACTCCTTTGAAAACCTACTTGAAACACTCACTGCAAAAGGACGTACTCTCACAGAGTAAGTTGCAATTTGAAACCTACCTGCTAACATCGCATTGTGCACGATAAATCCCAACCATGTTCAATTGATTCAACTTTGTCCGTGATTGGGGACAGATGGACTATTCTAATACTGCGAGACCTCTTCAGAGGGGTGAGACGGTTTGAACAACTTCGACAAGATCTCGGTATCGCAAAGAACATTCTAAGCGACCGATTAAGCAAACTTGATGCTGCAGGAATTATTCTCCAACGCCCATATCAAAGCAATCCTATACGCAATGACTACTACCTCACTGAGAAAGGGAAGGATCTTTCACCGTCACTCATTGCACTGATGCATTGGGGAGATAAATGGTACGCAGACGGTAATCCGCCTACGATTCTCACCCACGCAAAGTGCGGTACGGCATTAACACAGATAACTTTATGCCCACGTTGCGATGTCCAGGTAAATCCAAATGAAATAGCCAGTCGACCTTCAGAAGAATCGATCCTCAAGGCAACTAGATGAACACTTTATCCACTTCTTCACTTGCAAGCTTAATGTCTGAAGCGCAAAGTATTCGTGACAATAATTTTGGATCAAGAGTTACCTACTCACCAAAAGTTTTCATACCACTAACACATCTCTGTAGAGATAAATGTGGATACTGCACCTTTGCTCAACCTCCGGCAAGAGTTCAAGCACCCTACCTTTCACCAGACGAAGTAATAGAAATTGCGTTCCAGGGTGCGGTGGCTGGTTGCCATGAAGCACTTTTCACTTTGGGAGAGAAGCCCGAGTTACGCTACCCTGCCGCTCGGAAATGGCTAGACGAACATGGATATGAAAGCACAATACACTACCTTTACGCGATGGCTCAGATAGTTCTAGATGAGACAGGTCTTCTGCCACATGCCAATGCTGGGGCGATTTCAAAAGAAGAAATGTCAATGCTTCGTGAAGTATCCCCATCACAAGGCATGATGATTGAATCGCTCAATGCAAATCTTGACTGCCATAGAGGGGCCCCAGATAAGGATCCTATCCGAAGGCTTCAGACACTTACAGATGCCGGCGATTTGTCCATACCTTTTACAACTGGCTTATTAGTGGGTATCGGTGAATCTAGAGAAGATAGAATTCAGACAATTAAAGCTATTGCTGATCTACATAATCAGTTCGGCCACATTCAAGAAGTCATTGTTCAGAACTTCCTTCCCAAACCCGGAACGACAATGCATAAGAAGAAGCCGGCTCCGGAGAATGATTACCTTGAAACAATCGCTTTGGCTAGGATATTGTTACCTAAAGATATTCACGTTCAAGCCCCACCCAACCTGTCCGATGACTTCTCCATTCTCCTCAAGGCAGGGATTGATGACTGGGGTGGTGTATCACCGGTAACCGCAGATTTTGTGAACCCCGAGAGACCATGGCCATCACTAGAACGCTTGAGATCAATTTCTGAAAATAACGGGTACTTTCTTGCCCCTAGATTAACCGTCTACCCCGAGTTCATCCGAGAACCCGAAAAGTGGCTTGATAAGAAATTGCATTTTCCCGTCATGGATCGTTCTGATAGTGAACTTCTAGGAAGAGATGATCCTGGTTCGATATTTCCCGAGAAGATAGAAATCATTACGAACGTGAATGACGGTGCTGAGGTAGCCCAAGTTGGAGAGGATTCAACACAATGGTACTCTGGCTCCTCAACGTCTCCAGCTAACCTTCTTTTGGATAAACCCAAAACTTCCAAAGAGATTGACGAAATCCTCGACGAAGTTGCCTCAGGGCGGGATCTTAACGAAAAGCAGATAGTGAAGTTATTTAGTGCTAGGGGCGGACAGGTTCACACAATTGTGAGCTATGCAGACTCTCTTCGAGAAACTGTTAACGGGAATACAGTCACTTACGTATCAAATTGCAACATAAATTACACAAACGTATGCACTTTCAAGTGTAAATTTTGTGGTTTCTCAAAAGGTCCGCTTTCTCTGAATTTACGAGGCAAACCATATTTGCATTCGTTAGAAGAAGTTATCGCTCGCGCTGCGGAAGCCCATGCAAATGGAGCTACAGAAGTTTGCCTACAAGGAGGAATTCACCCTGATTTTGATGGCGATTACTACATTGACATGTGCCAAGCGATTCATGATGAACTCCCCAATTTGCATATTCACGGTTTCACGGCGCTAGAAGTTACGGAGGGCGCTAAACGTTTAGGCGAAGATTTAAGCAGCTACTTGAAGAGAGCATACGATGCCGGGCTTCGGTCACTGCCTGGAACGGCAGCGGAAATCCTAGATGATGAAATCCGCAGTGTATTGTGCCCGGATAAAATATCAACGGAAGAATGGTTAGAAGCTCACAGAACCGCCCATAACATTGGTTTACGATCAAATGTTACAATGATGTTCGGCAGTGTTGAGGAACCAACTCACTGGGCGCGTCACTTTATCCGGACAAGAGAGCTTCAGCGGGAGACTGGAGGTTTCACTGAATTCGTTGGCCTACCCTTTGTTCACATGGCTTCACCAATTTATCTTCGGAAAGGAGCCCGTCGCGGACCAACTTTCCGTGAAAATCTTCTCGTGCATGCCATAGCAAGGATTGTTTACCATGGGTACATAGACAACATTCAGGCATCATGGGTGAAGATAGGTTTAGATGGCATGAAGCAGATGCTTCAAGCCGGAGTAAATGATGTTGGTGGCACATTAAATGGAGAGAATATATCTCGCGCAGCTGGAGCAAAGCATGGACAAATGTTAGGTAGAAGCCAATTTGAAGAATTATGTGAGCCATTGGGTCGAGAGCTCATTCAGCGCACCACTCTCTACAAATCACTTCGTGGATATAACCCACAAAAAAAGCGTATTTCAGTAGCTGCTGAATAAAGAAACTTTAACTTTAGATGGATAAACAAGAAAGCTAGCTCTAAATAGACTCTGACCTAGCAAGACACCAATCTTTGCAATCCTGACCAGGTAATGCATCACATTCCAGACAAGGGCCCTCATCTTCTTCAAATAGGTCATCAAGTTGGTCGTTTTGTTGTTTTAAGGCTCTAGCCTCTTCGTACCTTCGGTGTCTTCCCTTTTTCATGATTCCTCCACACAGCCAAGTATCTAAGGGGATGATCTTTTATATTCTAGTCGTGATGATGCATTTTGTGCGCTTTAAGGGAGAGTTCCTCTACTCTCAATGATTAAACGTCCATCATCAAATGAAAGCGAACATTTTCCTTGCAATAAATTATCAACCTGCTCGCCTATCTCTTGATGTCGCCACCCTTCCTTAAGTCTACAAGTACTTTCCCCTCGCAAAAGGTCCTCAATATCAGAACGGCTTCCTAATAAAGCAGGATCGATGTTCTTATCAGTTGCGAATTGTGCAAGCCAAGCAGAAAGCAAGGTAACTGCCGGCCGCATATCAGGGGGCAAGGATTTCTTTCGATTTTTAAAGCTAGGAATTGGATCGGCCTTAAGACCCTTTTCGACAATCTTCAAAAGGTGCTGTCCCTTCTCTTTTTGGTATTGGGCGGAATCGAAACCACGAATATTCTTTAAATCCGATAACTTTGTCGGTTTTCGTTGCGCAATCCCCACCAAGGCTAAATCAGACATAATGTAGCGGTTTGGGATATCGTTCTTTTGGGCAGCTAACTCTCGCCATTCAGCTAAGGCTTGGGCTACTCCACGAGCTTGTTTATTGAGATGCTTGGCTTCTTTAATTCGTTGCCAGGCATCTTTTGGATCGATCAACTTCTGTCGCTTCTCTAAAAATGTTGCAAATTCCGCCTTAGCCCATTCATGCCTTTTGAGCTCTATCAGTCGTTGAGTAAGCACTTGGTACAAATCAAGTAGATGCCTGACATCGGAGGCAGCATACCTAAGTTGACTTTCTGTCAATGGACGTTGCAACCAATCGGTCAGCCTATCACCCTTTGTTAATTTCAGTCCTAGCAAATTTTCGTGAAGTGAAGCTAGTGATGGTGTTCGCATTCCAAGAAATCCAGCAGCGATTTGGGTATCAAAAATACTGGTAGGAACTGCCCCCGTCGCTCGATGAAGAACCTCCAGGTCTTGTGATCCGGCATGAAAGACGGCAGTTGAATTTGAAAGAAATATCTTTGATAATACGCTTAAGTCCAAATTCAGTGGGTCAATTATTACCAAGCGATCACTCCATCGCAACTGAATTAGGGCCAGCTTTGCAAAGTAGGTCTTCTCCCTGTGGAATTCAGTGTCAATGGCGTAAATATCACTTTTACCAAGCTCTTTGACAATAGAAAGTAGTCCAGCTTGATCATCAATAACTTCAGCATCAATTAGGTCAGAATTCATATTAGTACAGAGGCAAATCTGAATCTCCAAAATCATACGCGCGTCCTGAAGAAACCCAGTCTTTTGTCCCGCCTGCGATGTTAATAGCATCAATATCGAATTTCGATAAGAAGTCTCCAGCCACTTTGGATCGATTGCCAGAAGCACAAATCAAATAGACAGGCCTATCCAAGGGAAACTTGTTAATATTTTCAGGAACTTCTGCCAAGGGCAACAATTCAGCCCCTGGAACTCGCATCTCTATGAATTCATATTCCTCACGTACATCAACGAGGCAGATATTTTCTAAATCTAATTTAGCGAGTTCATCTATTGATATTTCACCGATTTCTGTCAAGATGCTCCTATACAAACCTGCGTTATCTAGACTAGTCCCCTTTTAATTGTGATGGCGTATTTGCGCTTCGAAGTTTCTCTGGATATGCAGACTGATATGATTCGCAATCTAAAAGTGTTGATGCTTCGTGCATTGATCTAACGCCCTTCATAAATTGCGACTCAAGAGCCTCAATACTTTCAGTTCGGATCGCAGAAAGTAAATACTGCTCTTTCCCCTTATAGAACGGAAAGACCATACTTCTTGAACTGAGTTTAGAGATACATTCAAGAACTACTGAACTATCAATATCCAGATAGTCACATGCCAGAATAACCGCTATATCGCTTTCAACATTTCTCAAGCCGGTTATTACACCGCCAAGGGGCCCTTGATTAGGGTACAGATCTTCACAATATTGAATGTCCTTTTTCAGCGAAGTAATTTGTTCACCTCCACCTACTATCACGATGTCATTCGCTTCAGCTGTAATGAGCGATTCAACAGCAATATCAATAAGTCGTCTTCCTTTATGCAGGATTTCCCCTTTATCTCGACCCATACGAGAGGACAAACCGCCATTAAGAACAATCCCAGAGAAAATCATTTACAGTGAATCAATTTGAAGCTGATCCCAAGCAGGTTCAAGTTGCCTGAGGAAAAGGCTGCATCGTTCTGCCTCGGCATGGTCACCAATCTCATTTGATATCTCTGCCAATTGATTAAGAGCAAACAAGAAATACCGATTACTTACGTGTTCCCAGCGCACGAACCCTGAACCGCGCCATCCATTTTTTCGTAATGAGTCAAGACCGCGATGATAAGCTACCCGGAAATATGAATACGATTCCATCATTTCAGACGAAGATATACCTAAAACACACCAGATACCTATCGATTCTGGATTCTTAGAAGCGAGGGCTAACAACATAGAACGTATGTCAGCAGATTGATTGACTCGTATTCTCTTGATCTCTTGTTCAAATAACGGATCCTCATCAGGCAATCTTGTCTCCGGAATTTTTCCTTTGTTGAATGTTACTTCGTTCATAATGGTCAGGGGACTCTCAAAATTCTTAGTACATCTGTTGCAGGAGAATCTCCTGTTATGCCTGCAAGTACACCAATTAAGTCATTTGGTTTCACATGGCCTTCATCAATTGCAACGCTGATTGCATTTTCAATCCGTGTTTCATAACCGAGTTCAGCAGTAATTCTGTAGGGAGTAACCCCCCAACTCAAGGTTAACTGCTGAGCTGTTCGCTCATCCATTGTCATTCCCAATATCGGTACATTAGGGCGGAAACGCGCCATGGATCGAACAGTGAAACCCGATCCTGAGATGCATAGCAGCGCCGCCAAATCGAGTTCGTTCGCAGCGCGCCACGTGGCTAAAGTCATCGCATCTGTAATATCCGCTGAACCATTAGCAGGAACCTCATCCTTGGGGTCTTGACGCAGTTGAGCTACTCTCTCGGCCCACCGCTCATAATCGAATGCCTCATCAGCACGCTGGGCTATACGAGACATTGTCTGAACAGATTCAACGGGATACTCGCCAATAGCAGTTTCGCCAGAGAGCATAACAGCGGAAGTTCCATCAAAAACAGCATTTGCGACATCCGAAGCTTCGGCTCTTGTGGGTGAGGAATTCTGTATCATTGAGTCGAGCATTTGTGTTGCAGTAATTACTGGTAAACCACCAGCTATACATTCAGCGATGATTTTCTTTTGCAAATGAGGAAGATCGGCAAGATCAAACTCTGTTCCGAGATCCCCTCTCGCAACCATGATACCTGCTGAGGCTTCTATTATTCCTTTAAGATTCTCCACAGCTGCTCGGGTCTCAATCTTTGCAACTACCAAGGGGCCACGAGGGTGAGGTTCTGTGCCAACTCGACGGACGTCATGAGCAGAACGTACGTACGAAACGGCGACCATATCGACACCGAGCTCAACGAAAGCGTCAAGCTTCCTTAGATCACTATCGGTAGGAGTAGGTAAACTTAACCTTTCGGATGGAATTCGTATCCCAGGTCTACCGTGAAGACGTCCTCCGCTTGTAACAATTCCTGTTGCAGCTGAAGCGGATACGTTATCGACCCTAACCACTACTTGCCCATCTCCAAACGGGATTACGTCCCCTGGCAATAGGTCATTCAGGACATTCTCATACTCGACTTCAATTACATTCGCATCTGATCCAGCGCTTCCGGGAACGATTGAAATCTCAGAGTCCTTAACTAATTCAGCACCTTCGTCACTGAAAGCTGCAGACCGAATCTTTGGACCTGGTAAGTCAACAAGGATTCCAACCCGTTTTGATAAATCTGCAGAAACTTTTCGTATACGCTTATATCGCTCAATAGCTTCATCTAAAGTGCCATGAGCAAGCCCTAATCTGGCAACATCCATACCGGCATCTATAATTTTTCTTAACTCAGATTCTGAGTCACTTGCTGGCCCAATAGTTGCGATAATCTTTGTGCGTCTTTCCATACTTATACGCTATAGATTTCATGATCAAACCGTGTTGACTGCCGGAAATTTCAACGAATTTACCCTTCATTGTGATAGCGTTCAGATGTGCCGAACAAGGATTTCTTACAATCTGACTTTCCACTTGCCTTTGCCCATAGAGGGGGGATACTAGATTTTCCAGAAAATTCTTTAAGGGCGTTCAAGGGCGCATATGACCTGGGTTTCCGATACATGGAAACTGATGTACATACGACCAAAGACGGACAACTAGTTGCTTTCCATGATGACAAACTAGATCGAGTGACTAACAGCAGAGGAAAGGTGAGTGAATTTAACTTATCGGATTTATCACACGCTTTAATTGATGGGACTGAACCGATTCCATTGCTCATTGAATTGTTAGAAGAATTCCCTGATGCAAAGTTTAATATTGACCCCAAACATGACGCTGCTGTGAAACCACTTGCGGAAATAATTCTCAGAACAAATTCAACGAACAGAGTATGTGTAGGTTCATTTTCTGACGAAAGAATAAAACAGGTTGCGAAATTAATTGGCCCTGAGTTATGCACGGGTATGGGACCGAAATCTATTTCTAAGTTGCAAATTTCACGCTTTACAAAATCACTTCTTAGGCCGCCATTTGGAGATTGTGCACAGGTGCCATCAAAGGTCAAAGGCGTCCCTTTCATCACTAGCGAATTTGTGAAGAGGGCGCATGACTTTGGCAAAGCCGTTCATGCGTGGACCATTAACGATCCACAAGAAATTGAATACCTCTTGGACATCGGAGTTGACGGAATAATGACTGATAATTTATCGGTATTAAAAACTGTATACCTAGATAGAGGAATTTGGATTGACAGAATTTAGCCCATTTCACTATGCCTTTGTGGCTGCGATCTTGGATTAACTCAAGATTTTTTCATCACCACATGAAGCATGAAGTGTTGAACAGCCGTCAATGTTCTTCATGACCCATTTATAAAGGGAATTGAATTCAAATCCCGAAAAAATACAAAAATGATATTTGCGTCCTCTTAAACCAGGACATTAAATCCTGTGGAAAACATGTGGGTTACAACACCAGAGTGTGGATTTTGGGATTTTATTTGTGGATATGTTGAGGATTTCTAATATTCACTTGACCATATACAAAAAACATGTAAGTGTGTCTGTACGCCGATGACAACGGCACAATGAATTAGCAAAATCTAATCGGAAGCGGTGGCAGCATCGATATCCGGGAAGGTACGGCTAAGAAAATGTGACAGCCATCGGAACAGGTTTAACGGGATTACCCGAAAGGGCAATCACTGGGAGGAGATCTTAGGAGAACCAACCAGACCGCCATCGGCTCAGGCTGATGGATCCGACTTAATACCGAAAGGTATTAAGCGTCAAAAAAACCACAACTCTCGAGTTGCAGGAATTTGACAAAAGACCGAAAGGTTCGGATCAAACCTTAGAAGTCCTTCAGGGGATGACTTTGGAAACGTTAAACTGCACAGCCCCGTGGGGTTTCTCTAGTAGAAATCACTCGGGGCTAATGTGTTTTTCGATCTGCTAATGTTATTAATATCAGACTATGAATATCCTCCCACAAATTTTATTTTTGCATGGCTTGGCAACATCAGGATCACGAACCTGGGGTGAGAACGGCTGGCTGGATCTAGTACAAGATGCTAATAGGCAATCAATTGTTGTAGATCTTCCCGGACATGGCACTAGTTATAATAATACAGATCAAATGACCTACGAGAAGTGTTATGACTCTGTTCTCAACTCCATTACCACTCCCCCTATAGATGCCGTTGGTTTCTCACTAGGCGCAAGGATACTTCTCACAATAGCGAGCAGGAAACCTACCATATTTCGTAAGCTCGTACTATCTGGAATCGGAGACAACCTTTTCTCAACAGATAACACCAGGCACAAAAACATTCGTGAAGGAATTGCCGGAAACCCTAATCCCAACAACCCCGAATCACGTTACTTTAATCAATTGTCAGAAGCCGCCGATATTAACAGATTGGCGATCCAAGAACTCATCAGGTCTCGTCAGGCACCACTTGAAGAGGACGCATTAAAAGAAATTGAATGTCCTGTTTTGGTAGTAATTGGAGAGAATGATTTTGCAGCTCCAGCTTCAAAACTCCTGGAGTTTCTGCCAAACGCAACATATTTAGAATTAAAGGGAGTTGACCACTTTGCCACTCCAAAGAATTTCACATTCATGGAAACAGCATTGAAGTTTATCGATGCAGAGCCCCAGTGGTAATAGTTACCGAAGCTGTTGAAGACTGGGTGTGACAGGGCTAGGGAGTTGAGACACTCCTTGCAGCCAATTGTCAACTGCTGAGGCGCAAGATCTCCCTTCAGCTATAGCCCACACGATAAGGCTTTGACCCCTACCTGCATCGCCTGCCACGAATAGCCCGTCAACATTGGTCATCCAATTGGCATCTCTGGCAATATTTCCTCTTGCGTCTAATTCTACCTGTAATTCCGATACCAGTGGAGATGCTTCAGGTCCAACAAAGCCCATAGCAAGGCACACCAGATTAGCCTTATGAATTTCCGTGCTATCTGGAATTTCTACGAACTCTAATCTTCCGTCAATATTTTCACTTTTAACTTGAACTGTTTCCAGTCCTGTCACCGCCCCGTTCTCCCCAAGGAATTGAGTTGTATTAATTGAATATATTCTCTCTCCACCCTCTTCATGTGCAGACGATGTTCGCATCATCAAAGGCCATGTTGGCCAAGGCGTGCTGTAGTCTCTACCTTCGGGAGGTTTTGGCATAATCTCAAATTGCTTGACAGAGGCAGCCCCATGGCGGTGAACGGTTCCTAGGCAATCAGCCCCAGTGTCTCCACCCCCTATTATGATCACGTCCTTGCCGAGAGCCGAGAAAGGGTGATCATCGTAATCGCCTTCTTGAACTCGATTAGCTGGCTCGAGGAACTCCATAGCTTGGTAAATTCCTTCAAAGTCTCGACCTGGTATTGGAAGATCTCTCCAATTGGTTGAGCCTATGGCCAAAATAACTGCATCGTGGTCAGACTGAAGTTCTTCATAGCTGATATCTATACCAACGTTTACGTTAGTAAGAAATTTAGTTCCCTCAGCTTCCATTTGTCTTACCCGTCGATCTATGTACTGCTTTTCCATTTTGAATTCAGGTATTCCATAACGCAGTAGGCCCCCGATTCTGTCACTTTTCTCTATAACGGTGACATCATGACCAGACCGTGATAACTGCTGAGCCGCAGCCAATCCAGCGGGACCTGAGCCCACGACGGCGATACTTTTGCCGGTCCGTTTATGAGCCAGAACGGGTTTTATCCAACCCTCGTTCCAAGCTCTTTCGACGATTTCAACTTCCACTTGCTTAATAGTCACAGGGTCTTCGTGAATTCCCAGAACACAAGCGGCTTCACATGGTGCTGGGCATAAACGCCCTGTGAATTCGGGAAAATTATTTGTTGCATGTAGGGCATCAATAGCTTCTCGCCAATTATTTTTATATACCAAATCGTTCCAATCTGGTATGAGATTCCCCAACGGGCAACCATTGTTGCAAAAAGGTATACCGCAATCCATGCATCTCGAGGCTTGCTTTTGTATCGCCTCCATGCTGAAGGGTTCATAAACCTCTTTCCAGTCACGCAGACGAACCGGAACTGGCCGACGTTTAGGCATTTCTCTTCCATGGCGGATAAATCCTCTGGGGTCCCCCATCTATTTTCCTTCGCTCGTGGTTACTGACATAACCGCTGCAGTTACATCTGTACCTGATTGTTCTGCATCAGCCATCGCTGCTAGCACTTGTTTATAGTGTCTGGGCATAACTTTAACGAAGCTAGAGCTTGCCCTTGGCCAAGAATCGATTATTTCTTTAGCGACTAGAGAACCTGTTTCAAGATTATGCATGGCTAACGTCTCCCTTATGAACGAGACATCGTTCTCATCTAAATTTTCAAGATCGACGAGTTCTGAATTCACCTTTGCTGGGAAACTGCCCTCCGGATCGAACACATATGCAACCCCTCCGGACATTCCAGCAGCAAAGTTTCGTCCTGTTGAACCCAAAACAATAACTTTTCCACCGGTCATATACTCGCAACCGTGGTCTCCGATACCCTCAACTACTGCTGTAGCTCCTGAATTTCTTACGGCAAAGCGCTCACCAACTTGCCCTCGAATAAACATTTGGCCCGAAGTTGCACCGTATAAAAGAACGTTTCCTGCTATCACATTATCTTCGGGCTTGAAAGTTGATTTAACTGAAGGATACAAAATTACTCGCCCTCCACTTAACCCTTTTCCTACGTAATCGTTAGCATCACCCTCTAGGCGCAGAGTTATCCCAGATGGCACAAATGCTGCAAAGCTATTACCAGCTGAACCGCTGAATTTAATCTGTATCGTGTCATCTGGCAATCCCTCACCGCCCCACTTCTTTGTCAAGTGATATCCAAGCATTGTTCCCACGGTGCGATTTACATTGCGGATAGGAAGCTCCAAGTTGATCTTGTCCCCATGCCTTAAAGCTCCTTCAGAAAGTTGTATTAATGTTTGATCTAGAGCCTGATCCAAGCCATGCTCCTGTTCTCCATTGCAATAGCGAACCGCATCAGAACTTAATGGTGGTTGATAAAGAATTGGAGAAAGGTCAAGTCCTTCCGCTTTCCAGTGCTCAATACCATCTGTGACATCTAGACATTCGGCCCTTCCAACTGCCTCTTTGAGTGTTTTAAAACCCAATGCAGCTAGAATCTCTCTCACTTCTTCTGCGACAAATTCCATGAAATTCACTACATGATCAGCCTGTCCTGAGAATTTTTCTCTCAGTTCGGGATTTTGAGTAGCAATGCCAACTGGACATGTATCCAGATGGCAAACTCGCATCATCACACAACCCATTACAACAAGTGGAGCTGTTGCAAATCCGAATTCTTCCGCCCCTAATAATGCAGCGATCATTACGTCTCTGCCTGTTTTTAACTGGCCGTCACATTGAACAACAATTCGATCACGTAAATTATTCAACAATAAAGTTTGCTGAGTCTCAGCGAGACCGAGTTCCCACGGTGTTCCAGCATGCTTGATAGAGGTAAGTGGCGATGCCCCTGTTCCTCCATCGTGACCTGATATCAGTACCACGTCTGCATGAGCCTTTGAAACTCCTGCCGCAACAGTTCCTACTCCGAGCTCAGAGACTAACTTAACGTGAACTCTAGCTTCTGGGTTTGCATTTTTAAGATCGTGTATCAACTGAGCTAAATCTTCAATCGAATATATGTCGTGATGTGGTGGAGGTGAGATCAAATCAACTCCTGGTGTCGAATGGCGAACTTCAGCGATCCATGGCCAAACTTTATGACCCGGTAACTGTCCACCCTCACCCGGTTTAGCTCCTTGAGCCATTTTTATTTGAATATCGTCAGCATTTACCAAATACTCGCTTGTTACTCCAAACCTTCCAGAAGCTGCTTGTTTGATAGCTGAGCGACGCAGGTCTCCATTCTCATCTGGTGTATATCTCTTAGAGTCCTCACCACCCTCTCCAGTATTTGACTTAGCACCTATTCGATTCATTGCTATTGCTAAAGTCTCGTGAGCTTCTGCGGAGATTGACCCATAGGACATAGCTCCAGTAGAAAATGTTTTCATTATTTCACTTGCAGGTTCAACTTCATCAATAGATATAGAGTCCTTAACTCCAGACCTAAATCTAAATAATCCTCGAAGAGTTGCTAGATCTCTGGCTTGTTCATCAACACGTTTTGTATATTCTTTAAAAATGTCATATCGCTTCTCTTGTGTCGCATGCTGCAATTTAAAGATAGTTTCAGGATTGAATAAGTGAAATTCCCCTTCGCGTCGCCACTGATATTCCCCACCTGCAATTAAGTCTCGGTGAGCTCTATGGGAAGGGACTTTTGGAAAGGCAATTTGATGCCGTAATCTAACTTCTTCCGCCAACTGTGCATACCCGACCCCGCCTAACCTACTCATGGTCCCTGGGAAAGCATCGATAATAAGTGATTGTCCCAAACCTATTGATTCAAAAATTTGTGATCCAACGTAGCTACGAACCGTTGAAATCCCCATCTTTGACATAACTTTAAGAACGCCTTTATCGCACGCCTTTACATAATTTAGATGGGCCCTTTCAATCGTTAATCTTTGATCGACCTCTTGCTTTTGATGTTGCACAAGATCGGTGATCGTTTCAAAAGCAAGATAAGGGTTTACTGCGTTTGCTCCATATCCAAGCAAAAGACAAAGATGGTGAACTTCGCGCATTTCACCAGTCTCTATTATCAAGCTGACTTGAGAACGCGACTTTTGCCTCACTAAATGGTGGTGAACGGCAGCTGTGGCTAAGAGGGCTGGAATGGGTGCATGACTAGCACTTGCTCCCCTGTCCGAAAGTACTAATAGATTCTTACCGTCTTCTATGGCTTGTGTAGCGAATGCGCGAATATTCTCAATACCGGCCCGCAAACCGCTTCCACCTTCATCTACCGGATATACACAGGGGATGATCTGTGTTTTAAAATCTTCCAGGCCATCCTGCCCGCTGATTTCACCATCTATATCTAATATATTCATAAGTTCACTATTTAGAAGCACCGGATGATCTATGAATATTCGACGAGCAGATTTTGGTGTAGGATCTAGCAGATTTCTTTCCGGCCCCAACCACCCACAAGTAGATGTGACTATTTCTTCCCTGATTGCGTCTAAAGGTGGATTAGTTACTTGAGCAAATAACTGCTGAAAGTAATCATAGAGAAGCCTCGGTCTACTAGAAAGCACTGCTACAGGAGTGTCTGTACCCATTGAACCAATGGCTTCTTTACCAAACTGATACATCGGAGATAGCAAGAGCTTTATTTCTTCATTTGTATAACCAAATAGTTTCTGTCGTGTGAGCAGGGTACTATCTTCAGGTCTTGGTACATGTCGTTCGGGTAGTTCACTCAAATCTACTTGGTTTTCTTTGAGCCATGATCCGTAGGGGCGTTGAGAGACTAGCTTTGATTTTATCTCTTCGTCCCTTACGATCCTTCCTTCAGTTGTATCGATGAAGAACATCTTTCCAGGCTGTAATCGTCCCTTTTCAATGATATTTTCAGGGGCTACGTCAACTACTCCAACTTCAGACGCCATGATTACGAGATCATCATTTGTGACCCAATACCTTGATGGACGAAGTCCATTTCGATCTAATACAGCGCCAACTACTGTGCCGTCAGTGAATATTATTGATGCAGGCCCGTCCCATGGTTCCATCCGTGCAGACTGGTATTTATAGAAATCTTTTAATGACTGATCCATGCTTTCATGATTTTCCCAAGGCTCGGGAATCATCATTAGCACTGCTTCTTGCAAAGAATAGCCAGCTAGCACTAATAGCTCTAAACATTCGTCAAAAGCGGCAGTGTCAGATGCGCCGGGAGTACAAATTGGAAATAAGCTTTCTAGCTCAGCTTCCAGAAGATCTGATTGCATTAAAGCTTCTCGTGCACGCATCCAGTTTCTATTACCCTGAACTGTGTTAATCTCTCCATTGTGAGCGACAAACCTATAAGGATGAGCGAGCGGCCATGACGGAAAAGTGTTCGTGGAGAATCTTGAGTGCACCAATGCTAGTGCGCTTTCTACTCTGGGGTCTTTAAGATCTCGGTAGAAATCCCCTAGCTGCGGGGTTGTTAGCATTCCCTTGTAGACAAAAGTTCTGGAAGAGAGACTTGGGAAGTATACGCCTTGATGTGTTTTAGACATTCCGCCCATCCCTTGGGTAGCTACGTCTATATGCTCAAATACGATTTCGTTTTCGCAGCGTTTGCGAAGGACGTATGCACGCCTGTCAAGCGCTATCCCACCAATTAAATCTCCATCCGTAGAAGTAGCTGAAACGAATAGTTGCAAGAACTTAGGCATTGTTCCGAGTGCACCACTCCCTAGGAAAGAGCTGTCAACTGGGACTTCGCGCCAACCCAGTACATCTAAATTTAAACTTGTTGCTATTATTTCTGTCTGATTTATTGCCGAGTCACATTTATTATCATCTTGTGGCATAAACGCTATGCCCGTTGCATACTGCCCCATTGGCGGAAGTTCAAAATCGACGATTTCTCTCAGGAACCTATCGGGAATCTGTATGAGGATTCCAGCACCATCTCCAGTGTTTTTCTCCGCCCCTAATGCACCTCGATGCTGCAACTGGCATAGGGCAGCAATTCCAGAGGATACTATTTCGTGACTGGCGCGTCCCTTTAAATCCGCAATGAAGTTAACGCCGCAGGAGTCATGCTCAAACGCAGGGTTATATAAGCCTTGTTCTATAGGCAAATCTGGATTGATATTACTTTTCACACGTTTCCTTAGATGCTGTACGACTAGGACAGCGTGAGGCGACGTTGACCCAGCTAATGATAGTTTATCAATTCTTACGAAGTTTTAACTAGTCAAGACACTTAAGTAGCGGTTGGCACATAATAAAGGCATGCTGTTTAGGTGAATACGTTACAAGAGAACCACAACGAATTGTTCAAATTTCTGGACACTTCGACCTCTCCCTACCACGCTGTTAAGAACGTGCGAGAACATCTACTTGAAGTCAACTTTACTCAATTAGATGAGCAGGCGCCATGGGAGCTATCAACAGGAGGTTATTTTATTGAGCGTGATGGGAGTATCGCTGCATGGTACTTTAAGGAGTCGGAGGAAGCAACGAATGGGCTAGCTATCGTATCAGCGCATACCGATAGCCCGAATCTTCGTTTAAAACCTATCTTGAAGGGGCATCAAGTTGGCTTGTCTCAGTTTGGTGTTGAAGTGTACGGTGGCGCCTTGCTGAATAGTTGGCTTGATAGAGATCTAGGAATCTCTGGTCGGCTCATCACACTTTCACCAAATGGTGATATCAAAGAAAACTTGGTGCAGATCAATGAACCCCTTGCGAAAATCCCCCAACTTGCCATCCATTTAAATAGATCTGTCAACGAGAATGGCCTGATCCTTAATCCCCAACAACACCTTCGTCCCATTTGGAATGACACTTCTTCCGACACTACGGATCTTATTGATTTTATTTCAGCTGAATCTGGAATCGACCGTCAAAGTATCCAATCGTGGGATTTGATGCTCCACGATCTTCAGAAGGCGAGCTATGTGGGCGCTGACAGACAATGGGTAGCTTCAGCTCGGATTGATAACCTCACCTCTTGTTACGCTTCTTTATCTTCGTTCATCAAGAGTGTCTCTGATGGACGATCTAAAAGAGTGCCCATACTCTGCCTATTTAATCATGAGGAGGTTGGTAGTACTTCTGCAGCGGGCGCAGCTGGCAATCTATTACCGTTATTAATTCAACGCATCTTTAAAGGCAAAGACTACTCAGAGGCTATGGCTAATTCGATACTAGTCTCTGCAGATGGCGCCCATGCCACTCATCCGAATTATCTTGAAAAACATGATTTAGACCACGAAATCAGAATGAACGCTGGGATAGCTATTAAACGGAATAGCAACGAGCGGTATGCAACGACTGCAATCGGGCAGGCAACTGCGCAGAGGATCTGCGAAAGCAACAATATCCCCTATCAACTATTCAACAATAGAAGTGACCTTGCCTGTGGGTCGACCATCGGGCCTATCAGCTCTGCGAATTTAGGCATCAGCACAATAGATCTTGGCATACCACAATTATCTATGCACTCCACAAGGGAGTTATGTGGCATAAGCGACGTCGCGTATCTTGAAGACTTTTTGTTTAATTTTTTGGGAAGCTGATTATCTAATTTTCAACCTGTCCACAAGAGATAGAAACATGAGAAGTACAGCGTAGATCTCGAGCCGCCCAATAATCATCAAGATAGCAATGATTGAGCGGCTGCCTCTTTCAAATTCTAGAAAATTCGATGTGGGACCAGCTTCGCCTAAAGCCGGCCCCATGTTACTCATTGCCGAAATTGATCCGCTGAGAGCCGTTACTAAATCTTCGTTGAAAAAGAACGTCAATGAAACAGTCCCAATAATAACCAAGGAAATAAATAGGGCAATAAAGCCTAGTATTGAGGCCACAACCTTTTCTTCAATCTTTTCCTTGCCGACCTTTATTGGGTATTCTCCACTCGGTCTCCGAATCAATTTCAACTCTCTTGAGAGAGCCTTGAAGCCGATTTGCATCCGGAAAATTTTCATTCCTCCAGCTGTGGAGCCAAAAGTACCTCCAACTGTCATTAGGAATAGAAGTAACAATTGACTTGCTGTGCCCCATAAAACAAAGTTGCCTATTCCATCTGGTCGAACATTCCCAAACCCTGTACTACTTGCAAGGGTAACTACGTTAAATAAAGAATCTCTGAAAGCTGTACCCACTTCAACCGAATCCATTAACCAATTCATGAGAAATATCACTGCGATAAACAAGAAAGTGATCCTGACGTACAGCTTCCATTCTGAAGAGCGAGTGAAAACACGAAAATCACCCTTATTCTTCCAAAATTTATATTGCAGGTTGTAGTTCATCGCTCCGATAAACATTCCAAATATAATAATTAACTCAACGAGATAAGAATCAAAGCTTCCTATCGAGCTATTCTTTGTTGAGAATCCTCCGCTAGCTGCTGTTGAAAGACCGTGAGCTACCGCATCATACAGGCCCACATCAGGGGTAGCCCAAAGGAGCAATGCAATGGTTATCGTCACTCCGAAATACACAATCCAAAGTGATTTAGCTGTATCAATAGAGCGTGCGCGCAACTTATCCGATTCGTGACCCGGAGACTCCGCAGTCATTAACTGAAGTCCACCTACTCCTAAACTTGGCAAGACAGTAACTGCAAGCACAATGATGCCCATACCTCCGTACCATTGCGTAAGTTGACGCCAAAATAAAATACCCCTACTACTAGCTTCAATATCTTGGAGGACTGTTGATCCAGTGGTGGTAAATCCAGAAATTGTCTCAAATAAAGCACCGTCAATTCTAGACCAAGGAAAAACGCCAGCGAAAAGGTACGGGAGCATTCCAACTAAAACACACCCGACCCAACTCCACGCAACTACTGAGTAAATAGCTTTAGGCCTATCCATTGAATCATCTGCAATTGATGTGACTGCCCTGAGAAATAAACCTAATACTGCAGCAATCGCAGCGGTAGCAAACAGGGAAAATTCATGGTGCGAATCAGAAGATACCCACTCGATTAACCCAGAAATTACCAACCCTGGCGTGAGAAAAAGGAGGGTTAGCCCGATTATGTTTATTGTTGCAGACTCAAATAGTCCTTCAAGAAAGAACCGTCTAGAGAATTTCATCACTTGGCCCTTCGTTAGGGAGCAGTCCGCGGAAATTTAATTTAATTGTTTGTGATAATTTTAAAACCATATACGCAGCAGGAAGTATTGAAAGTCTGCCCACTACCATCAAAACACTAAGAGTGGAATTTCCTAGAATCCCATACTCATTCGTCAAACCAGCTTCAGTAATCGGAGGTCCCGCAGTCACGAATGCTGATAATGAAACAGCAATTGAATCTTCAATTTGTAGCGACTCGCTATCCAGCGAAAGTAGAAATGAGCCGGTAGCAATGATAAATATGAAGATGGCTGTGTAACCCTGAAGCTTGTCAAGCTCTCGCTCATTTACTACTTCACCACTGACTTTGATTTTTCTAATTGCTTGTCTGTTATATTTTCGCGTCAGCTCTCTACGCAAATATTTAATTAATTCAATGAGCCTATGAACCCCAAAGCCGCTACCTGGTGACCCAGCCATTCCACCTGTCGCAAGAAGCAATAACGCAATAGCGCTAATCCCCGAAGAGAATTCCCAACCCGTATTGGTATAGCCAGTTGTGCTTAGTAGTGATGAGACCTTGAAGAACGCATCTCGGACTTGATAGTCGAAGGGACCTACAAAGTCTCCTTTTAACCAAAATAGAGCGGCCCCACCGAAGAACATCACTAAATAGAGCCGCAATTCATTATTTGATTTAATACTTTGTAGTTTTTTTCTACCAATCCACCAAATGATCCCTAAATTAAGGCCACCTAGAAACATTGCGCATATCAACACCCACTCAATAGGCCCTGACTGGAAAGATGATATCGACGATACCTTCGTGCTGAACCCCCCCGTAGAGGAAGTAGTTAACGAGTGCGCAAAGGAATCAAATAATCCCATTCCTGCAACATTTAGAGCAGCGAATACGCATATCGTAAGACCGATATAAAGAATACTGATTTCCTGCATACGTTTTAATGGCTTTCGCGAGAATATTTTGGGCGCGTAGGCTGCAGACGGGTTATCCCCGCTCGAACTTATTGGAGTGGCTACAAAAACATAGAATAGGGCGCCTAACCCTCCTACCCATTGTGTTAATGATCTGGATAGCTTAATTGATGTAGGCAAAGTTTCTGGGTTAAGGGTAGAAATTGCTGTTGTAGTTATTCCAGATGCCGATTCAAGAATGGCTACATCAATTGTGTCAACTACACCGGAAGCTAATAGCAGTGCTGACTGAAAGGCTATGAAAATTAAAATAAAATAGAAGCTAAAAGAAAAGACTTCCGATGGCTTATTAAGTTCAATGTTCTTTAAATTTTTTAAATTGAATACAGAGAATAGCGATAAGGATAATCCTGAAATGAGCAAGACCAACGAAACCCTTCCACCAGCACCAGAGGGATAGTCCGCGAAACCTGCGACGATTGAAATAGCGCCAAGCGTCATAGATGCATAAAGCATAGAACCGTAGCTGCTTAGCAACCCATTGGAATTTTTGAAGTTGCGCATCTGATTAAATTTTAGCGTGGCTGTTCGCATCGGGAAACTGAATGACACAGAAAACTAATCTTTGGAAGGCTCTGAAATAAAATAGTCTTTTCTTATAACATCAACCTGCTCGGGAGGAGCTATGAGCAGAACAGTGTCATCAGCATGCAGTTGAGTTGACCCTCTCACGATCGAGGGTTCATCATTTCGAATAAAAGCCCCTATCAGTACATCTCTTGGCAACTTAAGCTGTCTCACTTTCTTCTCCACAGCCCTGCTTTTCGCACCAACCTTAAGCTCAACTACTTCAAAATCCTGATCAACACCCAAGAATGTTGCCACATCTTTTACATCATGAACATATCTAAGAACGCGATTTGCGCTTGCTGTTACTGGTGAGAGCGTTGAATCAACATCTGCGAAATCAAGCACGTCCATCAGTTTCAGCTTGTGAAGGATGGCTATAGTCCGATCAGTACCTAAAGATTTCGCGTACATACAGGAAAGAACGTTAGCTTCATCTTTACCAGTGAGTGCCACAGCGGCGTCATATTTGCCAGCATCAATTTCAGAAATAAACTGCGCATCGGTGATATCGCCTTTTCTTATATCTACTCCATCAAGTTTCTCTGCTAATTCCTCTGCTCTGATCGGGTCAGATTCCACTAAAGTAACTTCTCGGAATTTCATATTTACGAGTCTTCTCGCCAAAAACTCTCCTGTCCGACCACCGCCGAGGAGAAGAATTCGTTTATTTTTTTTCCGTTTAAATCCCAGAGTTTCAAGTACTTTGCTCTTTTCGCTTCTCTTGATCACAAGCCATATATGATCTCCCATTTGAAGGGTTTCTTCAGAACGCGGAATCTTAGCTTCCCCTTCGCGACGGAGAGCCGCTACCAGGAAACTCCAATCGGGTTCGTATTCAGCCCCTATTTGAGAGAGAGTCTTCCCACAGAAATCGGCTTCAGCAGTAACTGTTACCCCAATAACTACCACTTGACCATCACCCAAAGTTGCGATTTCATCTGCACCCCAAGAATCCAGTAGTTCTGATATCTCACGTGCAGTATCCTCATCAGGATCAAAAATAAGGTCAGGTCTTTCACCCCCCAGGAACCAGGGCTCTGATTTAGCAGATGCTTTGATTTCGTTAGCTTCTATTCGAATTATTGATTTCTCTACTCCCCTGTTTCGAGCGTAAAGATTAGCTAATAGGTTCACCTCATCATTTGACGAGACTGCTACTAGAAGATCTGCCTCATCAATACCCGCCATTTCAAGCACTTCTGGATGGCTTCCGCTACCTTTAACCATGGTTGCATCCAAAACGCCATCCAGTTCTTTAATACGGCCATCATCAGGGTCAATGACTGAAACATTCATATTTTGCGTTTGGTGCTTGGGATCAGTAAGTAGGCGGGTTATGTATGCACCTACTTCCCCAGCCCCGATTACAACTATGTTCACTCCTATTTGGTAACAGTTTTCTAGCTAGAAATCATAGATACTTCAAAAAAATATATCTCTTTCGATACAAATTACCTGAAATACTTACCAAAGCTTCCGCTTCCATATAGACTTCCGGATTGTACTTGTAAGAGAATAAAGAAATTTTTTTACCCAGTTAAGAGGAGCAACATTGGAATCAATCCCCTACCTAGCTTTAATAAGCGCCCTTGCCGCATTGGCATTGGCATCATACTTTTTTACAACAGTTAAGGCAGCACCTGCAGGAAATGACCGAATGGTCTTCCTGATGACGGAAATCCAAAAGGGAGCCAAGGCTTTCCTTAGACAGGAATATACCTGGGTTTCATTTTTCGTCATCGCAATGGTGATTCTATTGGCAATTGTTATTGCACCTCTTGCTTCTGTTGCTTATATCATCGGGGCGATACTATCTGCTTCGGCGGGCTATATCGGCATGACTGTAGCCACTATGGCCAATGCACGAACAACTGAAGCTGCCAAAGAGGGCCCTGCGAAAGCTTTACCTGTTGCATACAGAGGTGGAGCCGTAATGGGCTTTTCAGTAGCGGGATTGGCTCTTCTTGGGCTGATGTTCGTGTACCTCTTATTCGTTACCTGGCTCGAAGTAGACGACGCCTTTGAAATTGTTACAGCCTACGGGTTGGGGGCATCATCAATTGCCCTCTTCTCTCGAGTTGGTGGAGGTATCTATACCAAAGCTGCGGACGTAGGAGCGGATCTTGTAGGGAAAGTAGAAGCCGGAATTCCTGAGGACGACCCACGTAATCCTGCCACAATTGCTGACAATGTTGGCGACAACGTAGGTGATGTTGCTGGAATGGGCGCTGACCTCTTTGAATCTTATGCTGGATCAATTATTGCCCCTGTTGCGTTAACTGCATTCGCAGTAGGTGCAACAGCAACAGAGGCAACCCTAACAGATTTTGATGGGGTCAATGTTCTAGGGCAGCTGATGTTTCCGATGGCGATCGCTTTAGTTGGAATGGTTGCTTCTATCCTTGGCTCCTTCCTTGTTAAAGGCGGTGACTCAACTGATTCCAAAGCTCTAAGCCATGCGTTGCATAGAGGCACCAATGTGGCTATGGGTCTTACAATTATTGGGACTATAGGAATGTCCTATTGGATATTTGATTCTGCGACAGGAAATCCGATCGGTTTAGCTATTTCAGTTATTGGCGGACTCATTGTTGGATGGGCACTTGGAAAGACAGCTGAATTCTATACCTCTGATCACTTTGCTCCAGTCAAGAAGATTGCTGCTCAATCTGAAACCGGACCAGCAACGACCGTTCTAAGTGGAATAAGTGCGGGCATGGTTTCCGTCGCAGCCTCCGTAATTTTAGTACTAGCAGGTATCGGCATAGCTTATTGGGGAGGAGAAGAAACCCTAGGCAATGGAATATACGGTATAGCAGTCGCAGCTATAGGAATGTTAGCCACCACTGGAGCAGTTGTATCAGTGGACGCATATGGTCCAATTGCCGACAACGCTGGAGGGATAGCCGAGATGGCTGAACTTGATCCATCAGTTCGAGAAGTCACCGACGCTTTAGACTCCCTCGGAAACACAACAGCAGCGATTGCAAAAGGTTTTGCTGTTGGCTCTGCTGCTCTCACAGCGCTTGCCTTATTCAAAAGCTTCGAACTAGCAGTCCAGCAAGCCGGTGGATCGTTGACACTAAACGTAGGCGAAGTTGATGTCTTCATTGGGTTATTCTTAGGCGCCGGCCTTCCTTTCCTATTTGCTGCACTAACAATTGATGCGGTTGGTCGTGCTGCAACGGCAATGATCGAGGAGGTTCGACGTCAATTCCGTGAGGTTCCAGGGCTGCGGGAAGGAAAGGAAGGGGTAACCCCTGACTCAGCTAGATGCGTTGCAATCTCAACAGAAGCTTCACTCAAAGAAATGATTATCCCCGGCTCCCTAGCTGTTGTCGTACCTTTAGTTGTCGGATTTATTGACATAGATGCTTTAGGTGGACTACTAGCGGGTGCGCTTGTAACCGGATTCGCCTTAGCAATATTTATGGCGAATGCAGGAGGCGCATGGGATAACGCTAAGAAATATATTGAAGCTGGTGCCCACGGAGGAAAGGGCTCTGATCCTCATAAAGCAGCTGTTGTTGGAGATACTGTTGGTGACCCCTTCAAGGATACTTCAGGACCCGCAATGAACATTCTCCTCAAAGTGATGACCATTGTATCACTCGTTTTTGCTTCAGCTTTCGTCTAAGAGAAGCTCGTATTAATGTAGCTGGATGCCATTCATTCCGGTAAACGGCATCCAGCTATATTACGAAATTGAGGGTGACGGGCCGCCATTGCTGGTCATAAGCGGGACTGGCGCCGACCTTAGAAACCCGCGACCTGAAAACCCGACTTTAACTGGTTTCCAAGTATTACGTTATGACCAACGCGGACTAGGGCAAACTGCGAGCCCTAAGGGCACTTATACGATGAAAGATTATGCCGATGATGCAGCATCTCTTTTAGAGAGCCTTGAATTAGGTCCCATCAACGTAATCGGCATCTCCTTTGGAGGAATGGTCGCCCAACATCTAGTGACGCGATATCCAAGTAAGGTAAACAAGTTAGTTCTTGCTTGCACATCACCTGGTGGCAATAATTTCTCGTCATTTGATTTAAGAAAAATAGTTTCGAGCTCAAAAAACCAAGTTGAATCATGGCTTCAGATTCTAGATTCAAGATACAAAAATTCAGGTAAGAACCTCCCCATCCTGAACATGGTCAAAGATGCATTACATACAAACACAAGACTATTCCCCAATTTGATAACCGATGGGTTAACTCGCCAACTTGAAGCTAGATCAAAGCACGACTGCGTAAATAGTTTGAAAAATATATCCAACCAAACATTGATTGTTGGCGGGAAGTATGACGATATTGCACCCGTTAAGAATCTATTAGAGATGCATAGATTGATTAAAAATTCGCAAATGCAGATCTTTGAAGGTGGTCATCTCTTCCTCATGCAAGATAAACAGGCATGGCCAGCGATCATATCTTTTCTTTTGTCAGAAAGCGATACGCTAAAGGCGTGAGCTTAACTGATGGCGATACAAAGGAACGACTCGAAGTAGTAATCCTGTACGGAGGTAATTCTCCGGAGCATGAGGTCTCGCGCACATCATCACTTCATGTTGTTAAATCTATAGATCTCAAAAGATTCAAAACTCATTTGATAGCTATTGACAAATCTGGGTTTTGGTATGAGTTTAAACGTGACCTTTCAACGCAGGAGCAATCGAGGCTTGATGAGCCTCTCCCAATTGAAGGGCCCCGAATAAACCCCGTTGAATACCTTTCTGCATTTAATCCAACGGAATTAATTGTCTTTCCAATCCTTCATGGGCCCAATGGGGAAGACGGTACAATGCAAGGATTTCTTGAACTTTTCAACATTGCGTACGTTGGGAGTGGAGTTCTATCTTCAGCATTATGTATGGACAAAATAAAATGTAAAGAACTTCTAAACGCACACAACGTACCGCAAACTAAATGGGTAGGTGTCCACAAGAGCTCGATAGTCGACCTAAATGAACATTCGATAAATCTCGATGGTGACTTATTTGTCAAGCCAGCGAATATGGGATCTTCTATCGGAATCTCAAAAGTCACTGATCGAAAAAATCTAACGACACCATTGCTAGAGGCAGCAAAATACGATGATTGGATAATAGTTGAAGAGGCAGTCAACGGAAGAGAAATCGAAGTAGCGATTCTCGAAGACGAAGAGCCTAAAGCATCTGTGCCGGGGGAGATTACCCCCGGAGCAGATTTTTATGATTACGAAGATAAATATGACGACGGAGCGACTCTTCGGATACCAGCGCCATTAGCAGATGACGAAATACTAGAGGTCCAGAATCTTGCAATAAAAGTATTTAAGTTATTGAACTGCCGAGATCTCGCCAGAATTGATTTCTTCTACAAAGAATCCGAGAAGAAATGGCTAGTCAACGAGATAAATACCATGCCCGGATTCACCCCAATTTCTATGTATCCAAAGCTTTGGAGCGCAACCGGCATACCGTACAATGAACTTGTAAATTATCTACTAAGCGATCCTCATCAGAGGAGATTCAAGGGATAAGGGCAATTTTCAAGAACCTAAGCAACTCTTTACGCCTGATTGCGACATCTCGTATTGTTGATTCCTCTCCTAATGCCTCAAACAGCTTAACTTCTGTAGCTGCTCCCATAATCGTTGAGTACGCCGAAAGCACCAGTAACTCAGGTTCTGATTTCCTGACCCTTCCGGCTTTCATCTCCTCAATTAACCATGTTGTCGCACCATCAAGAAGAGGCCGTATTCCATCAACCGCATACGTCAATATTGGGGGACCCAAACGTGTAACCTCTCTCAGTAGCCCCAATAATTCGGGTCGATTATTTGCTAAGCGAAATACTCGCTTTACTATAGACTCAATTCTTTCCCATCCATAAGAACTTTTTCGGATGGCTTCATCAAGGGCTACTGATAAATCAGTAATAGCTTGCCTCACGCATGCCTCAAGTAACAGTTCTTTAGAAGCATAATGGTACAGAATGGATTGCTTGCGAATATCTAAAGTTCGTGCGAGATCGTCAAGACTGGTCGCATCATAGCCAGATTCACCAAATGCCACTGTAGCTCTTTTCAAGATTCGATCTGAAGTCTCCACGATTGGATTGTACCATTGCCTACCAAGTGGTAGAAATAGAGTGTGATAAAGAAATCGCTCAAGGGAAAGAAAATAGCCATAACTGGATCTACTGGATTCCTTGGAACTGCCCTAGTAGAACTGCTACTTCGCGAAATTGATGATATACAGCTGCGGCTTTTGATAAGACCTTCCGGTAAGCGTTCAGCATCAAAGCGTCTTGAGAGGGACCTCTTGAAGAATGATGCGTTTGATCAGTTAAGAGAGGCTTTAGGAGCAGAGGGTTTCAATAACTTAACCACCAGTACTGTCAAAGCATTATCCGCAGACATTTCAAAGAATAATTTAGGCCTTGACGATGCAGGGCTCCGCGAACTCAGCGAATGTGACATCATAATACACAGTGCCGCAGCTGTTAGTTTCGACGAACCACTTGACCGAGCAGCAGAAGTTAACCTCATGGGCCCTGTTCGTTTAGTAGAGACCCTGCAGAACCTTGATGCAGATCCTCATCTAGTAATGGTGAGTACGTGTTACGTAGCTGGAAACAGAAAAGGAACCGCACCTGAAAAGCCACTTTCGCAGAGCCCCTTTTACGTTCCATTGGACTGGCGAGAAGAAACTGAGGCAGCGCGAAGGACAAGGTCTTACACAGAAGATGACAGCAGGAGAATCCAAAATCTCGAAAAATTTCGGGCTGAAGCTAAAAAAGAATTAGGTGCACCTGGAATTTCCTCAATAGCAATGAAAACCGAGCAGATCCGTGAGCGATGGGTCAAAGATAAAATGGTAGAAGCTGGAAGAGAGAGAGCCACCTCACTTGGTTTTCCAGACGCTTACGCTTTTACCAAAGCCATGGCAGAACAAGCAGTACAAGAAATTCGTGGACAAATCCCATTATCAATAGTGCGACCTTCAATCATTGAATCGTCATGGGATAAGCCCAATTCAGGTTGGATAAGAGGTTTCAGGATGGCTGAACCTATTATTTTAAATTTTGGTAAAGGAACCCTCAAGGAGTTCCCTGGAATCCCCGAAGGTGTAGTTGATATAATCCCCGTTGACCTCGTTGCGTCGGCTATTGTAGCTGTCGCTGCCCAAGAGAAACCCTCCGATCCATTTGTAGTTCAAGTTGCTAGTGGTGAATGCAATCCAATAAAAATTGGGATTTTAGCTGATTTCGTACATGAATTCTTTGGCAACTTTCCAATCCTTGATGAGAAGAACCAACCCATAACGCCCTCTAAATGGGAGTTCCCTGGTCGCGGTCGTGTAGTGACACAATTGACCCGCGCAAAGCGTATCCTCCAAGCTGCCGAAAATGGGCTTCATAAACTCCCGATCAGAGGAAATCAGGCAATGGTGGTCGCCGACTTGGAAGAAAAGCGAAACGAACTAGACAAAGCGATGGAGTACATCACTCTCTATGGAAAATACGTAGAATGTGAAGCAATCTACGACGTATCAAATCTCCTTCATTTGTGGGATTCGCTAGACGATAGCGATAGGAGTGCCTTTCCTTTTGACCCACGAATTATTGACTGGAGAAAATACGTTTACGATATACACCTACCGACTGTAGTCACTCAAGGACGAGTCAAGACAACCCCATCATCCACCCCACCTGACTCACGCAGCAACAGATTGCGTAAGCAAGTTCTTGATCCTTCTAGGCAACTAGCTGTGTTTGACCTCGAAAATACTCTCATAGCCTCAAATGTAGTTTCATCTTGGGGTTACTTAGCAACGAAGAGACTGTCTTCACAAGACCGATTTAAGGTCATTGCCAAAACTGTTCTAGAGGCTCCATCAATGCTTGCGATGGACCGCAGGGACAGAACTGACTTTCTTAGAAACTTCTACCGCAAGTATGAAGGCGCACCTGTCATTCAAATCGACGAAGACTCACTTGAAATGTTTAACGAATTTATATTAACGAAATCATTCCCAGCAGCAATCAGACGTGTACGCGAACATCGAGCTTTAGGACACAGAACATTACTGATCACAGGTGCACTTGATTTTGTTGTGCAACCCTTAAAGCCACTTTTTGACGAAATATTAGCACCTTCCCTTGAAATAAAAGGCAACAAATATTCAGGTCGCATGACGCATGTTCCACCTATCGGCGAAACAAGGGCAGCCTCTCTTCGCACATACGCTGACGAAAACAATCTGGATCTGAAAGAGTCCATCGCCTATGCAGACTCAACTAGTGACCTTCCAATGCTCGAAGCTGTTGGCTTTCCAGTCGCCGTTAACCCTGAGACAAAATTAGCAACACTTGCCAGACGAAGAGGATGGCTAGTAGAGAATTTCCAACCGATTAAAGGCTCTCCTAAAAAAACCTTACCTTTAGGCTCAAAGAAAGAATAATAAATGCCACAAAATCAACGCAAACACCCAAGACCAGGACTCGTTTTAGATGTCGACAGAACGTCACCACCCATTCTGTTTCATCATGGCGAAGGATTTCGCATGGAAAAACTTCCAGCGGGGCGATCTCGAGTTATATATCCAGCGGAACCGCTACCAGGAATTCCAAACCCAAACGCCTCTATCCGCCATGCACTAGAAAATCCACTTGGTGACTCCCCCCCGCTTTCTGCACTTTTAAAATCTGGAATGAAGCTGACAATAGCATTTGATGATATTTCTCTTCCCCTTCCCCCGATGCGGAAACCCGATATTAGGCAAAGAATCATTGAAGCAGTTCTTGATATAGCTGCCGCAGCGGGTGTCGATGATGTCCACTTGATAGCGGCCCTTGCTCTCCACAGAAGGATGACTGAACAAGAGCTGAGACATGCAGTTGGCGACAGAGTCTACGATGCGTTTGCACCTTCAGGAGCGATATACAACCACGATGCTGAAGACCCTGACGGAATGATAGTGATTGGAACAACACCTCATGGTGAAGAAGTACAAATCAACAAAAGAGCCGCAGAAAGTGATTTGATTGTATATGTAAACATAAATCTGGTCTCAATGGATGGCGGTTGGAAAAGTACTGCGACCGGATTGTCCGGTTATACAGCACTCCGACACCATCACAACCCGCAAACAATGGTTGAGTCAAAAAGTTTCATGGATCAAGAGAATTCAGAACTACACAAATCTAACTGGCGACAAGGAAAGGTCCTAAAGGAATCAGGCATTCAAGTCTTCCAAATTGAAACCACAGTAAACAACAACACGTTTGGATATGAGGGGCCACTCGCAATGCTTCAAAAACGCGAATGGGAGTGGACCTTCAAAGACCGCATGTCATTTCTCGGCATGCAAGCCGGGCTAAAGAGAATGTCGCCTGCATCAAAACGTAAATCCTTTCAAGGATGGCATTCACCATACGAAATTACATCTGTTCAAGCAGGCGAAGTTGAAGCTGTACACAAAATGACCACTGAAAACGTTTACAAGCAGCATCTTGTCCAAGTTGAAGGACAGACGGATATTCTCACGATGGGATTACCTTACATATGCCCTTACAACGTTAACTCCGTGATGAATCCCATACTCGTTGCTTGCCTTGGACTTGGATATTTCTTCAATATGTACAAAGGGAAACCGCTTGTTAGGAGAGGCGGAGTAGTGATCATGACTCATCCCACACCCTGGGAATTCCATCCGGTACATCATCCTAGCTATATTGACTTTTTTGAGAGGGTTCTCAGCGAAACTACAGACCCCGCTGTGATGAGCCAAAAATATGAAAAGTCATTTGCAGAAGACGATTGGTATAGGCATTTGTATAGAACTTCTTATGCCTACCATGGAGTGCACCCCTTTTATATGTGGTATTGGTGTGCGCACGCTCTTGACCACCTTTCAGAGATAGTTATTGTAGGTGGCAATCAAGAAGCTGTGAGAAGGATGGGATTTCGATCAGCTACTACACTGCAAGATGCATTCGAAATTGCGTCAGATTCAGTTGGGTTTAGCCCCACTATAACGCACTACCACAGCCCACCTATTTTAATGGCAGATGTGACGTAGCATGGCAAGGAAATTAACCAAAAGAGAAATACAGCGCAAGACGCGGGAAATCTATAAAGCTGTCGGTAATGCCCCTCAGAGAATGCGCTCCATCTCGAATATCAAATCAGCGCAATTTCCTTACCGAGCAGCTCGCACACCTAACGGCGTTCCTCCAGTCAAACGAAAGACTTACCTTGGTTCTGAGTACCCTACAGTTTGGGCTCGCCGGTTACCAGCTAGGACTGTAAGACTTCTCTCGACCGAATTAATTGCTAAACCCCTAATGAGTTATATTGCTAGTCCGCAACGGACCGGCTATGACAGACTCGAAGGTCTCAAAAAACGGCAAGCAGTTATCTTTGTCGCAAACCACCAGAGCCATGCTGATACTCCCTTATTGCTGACTTCCATTCCTTTCCAATGGCGTAACCGGCTCATCGTCGGTGCTGCCGCTGACTATTTCTTTAAAACAAAATTTGGCGGTTCACTATCCGCTTTATTTATTGGTGCTATTCCCGTGGAAAGAAACAAAGTAAGCCGTGAGTCCTCAGATCAAATTGCATCATTGATTAAACGAGGCTGGTCCTTCATGGTGTTTCCAGAGGGAGGCCGCTCCCCTGACGGATGGGGTCAACCATTCCGAGCAGGAGCCGCTTATCTTTCAATAAAATGCGACGCACCAATTGTTCCTATACATCTTTCTGGAACAGGAAAGATCCTTCGTAAAGGTAAAGTATGGCCGAAGCGATCATCAACTAAGGTTACATTTGGTACTCCGATTTGGCCGGGTGAAAAGGAGAACAGCAGAACTTACTCAAAAAAGATAGAGCAGGCAGTTGCGGAGTTAGCCGATGAAGAAAATAATGATTGGTGGATTGCCAAAAAACGAAAGCACTCTGGCCAGACCCCAACACTACAAGCCCCTGATATGGGAAGCTGGCGAAAGGCATGGAGCCTTGAAGCACAATTAGAGAAATCGGCAAAAACAAAAAGTCGCTGGCCGACAATTTAAGATTCAACACCACAAGTGAGTTGATTTACGATAGATTTATACTGCTTTATAAGTAGATGCGTTCCTGCATGCAGTGGAAGATAAATAGAGGAATTATGACTGTTTACACGAAGACCCCAATTGAACTAATTGAAGGTGTCTACTCCACGTTTGAAGAAAGATTGGGAAATGCAAGAAAAAAACTAGGGCGTCAACTGACCTTCGCAGAAAAGGTATTAATCAATCATTTAGACTCACCAGACCAATCTCTTGAGAGAGGATCCTCCTACGTAGATCTGAGACCTGACCGTGTTGCAATGCAAGATGCCACAGCTCAGATGGCTTGGTTGCAATTTATGACAGCTGGCCTTGACAAGGTAGCAGTTCCCACGACAACTCACGCAGATCATCTAATACAAGCAAAAGTTGAAGGTAAACATGACCTACTCACAGCATCCAAAACAAACGAAGAAGTTTATGACTTCCTTGAATCTGTTTGTGCAAAATATGGAGCTGGTTTTTGGAAACCCGGAAGTGGGATAATTCACCAAGTCGTGCTCGAACAATACGCATTTCCTGGTGGAATGATCATCGGCACTGACAGTCACACACCGAATGGAGGCGGCTTAGGCATGATCGCAATTGGAGTTGGTGGAGCCGACGCAGTTGACGTTATGACTGGATTTCCGTGGAACGTTCGGTGGCCAAAACTAATTGGTGTACATCTTAAAGGCTCCTTAAACGGATGGACAGCACCCAAAGACGTAATTCTGAAAGTGGCTGAAATTCTTACTGTGAAAGGTGGAACAGGGGCAATAGTGGAATATTTCGGTGATGGAGCCTCCAACCTTTCCGCCACCGGGAAAGCAACAATTTGCAATATGGGTGCAGAGATAGGCGCAACTACTTCAATCTTCCCTTATGACGAGTCTATCAACCGCTATCTTCACTCAACTGACCGAAGTGATGTAGCTGAACTTGCAAAAGTCAACCAACGGCATCTGACTGCTGACCCTGAAGTACTAGAGTCTCCAAATGAATATTTTGACCAAGTGATCGAGATTGACCTTGACAAACTTAACCCCCATATCAATGGTCCACATACGCCAGACTTAGCAAGAGAAGTCCCGGAACTAGGCGCTGAAGCCAAATCTAATGGTTGGCCTTTAGAAATAAGTGCCGCACTAATCGGCAGTTGCACAAATTCATCCTACGAGGACATAACTCGCGCCGCTTCAATAGCAAGAGAAGCCGCCAAGCACGGTCTGAAATCAAAATGTCGACTCTTAATTACGCCCGGCTCCGAACAAGTCAGAGCAACGATAACGCGAGACGGCCTACTCGCCGACTTTGAAGCGGTAGGAGCTGTAGTTTTAGCAAATGCATGTGGACCGTGCATTGGGCAGTGGGACCGATCCGAAGAATCAGACCACGAGACAGGAACACCAAACATTATCGTTACTTCCTATAATCGTAATTTCCCAAAGCGGAATGATGGAGATCCATCAACGCTAGCATTCGTAACTTCGCCTGAGACAGTTATGGCGCTTGCACTTGCTGGAACTGTGGATTTTGATCCTATTAACGGCAGTCTTGAGACGGCAGACGGTAATCAAATAAAATTATCAACCCCTGAGGGAATTGAATTACCTCCGAGTGGCTTTGATCCTGGGCAGGAGACTTTCATTGCCCCACCCGAAAATGCAACCGAGCTCAAAGTGAAAGTCTCCCCATCCTCTGACCGACTCCAACTTCTTGAGCCATTTCCTGCATGGGACGGAAACGACTACGAAAATCTGCCCATTCTTGTCAAAGCTAAAGGGAAATTCACGACTGACCATATCTCGATGGCGGGGCCTTGGCTGAAATACCGAGGGCATCTCGAAAATATCTCTGGAAACTTATATTTAGGTGCCGTAAATGCGTTTGAAGGTTATGAAGTTGGTTACGGAAAAAATTTAATTACAGGAGAAACACAAACCTTCCCTGAAATCGCTAAATCATACCATGAGGCCAACCAGCATTGGGTTGTAATCGGTGATGAAAATATGGGAGAAGGATCAAGCCGGGAACATGCGGCTATGGAACCGCGATTTCGGTTGGGGCTCGTAGCCATTGCACGCAGTTTTGCACGTATTCACGAAACAAACCTAAAGAAACAGGGCATGCTACCGCTTACGTTTTCAAATCCAGCTGATTACGACAAGATAGATGAATCAGATCAGTTATCAATTCGTAATTTAGCTGACCTAAATCCCGGAGAAACAATTACTGTCGAAGTTACAAAACCATCCGGCGAGACATTCAGCTTTGAGACTACACATACCTTTAGCGAGGACCAAATTGAATGGTTCAAAGCCGGTTCGGCCCTTAATGTCATCCGCTCTCAGACACAGAGCCAATCCAACATCTAATTTAACGATAGTCGGTAAGTAGTTATCGTTAATTTAGATATAATTCCTTATGGATATTAGACAACTAAATGCATTAGTTGCCGTAGTTGATACAGGTAGTTTCAGTGCGGCGGCGCAATCCCTACATACTGTTCAGTCGAATATCTCAACCCATATTGCCAGGCTAGAACAAGAATTATCAGTTTCCTTAATTGACAGAAGAACAGGCGTATTAACCGAAGAGGGGGCACTCGTAGTTGAACGTGCACGCCGTGTTCAAACAGAACTCGAATCAATCTCATTAGATGTAAAAGCACTTCATACGGAAGTTTCAGGAATCGTAAGATTAGGAGTAATTGGAACCACAGGCCGTTGGGTATCCCCTATCTTACTAGAATCCATGACGCAGAAATACCCCAAGGTCAAGATCCAAATCACAGACGCAGTCACGAGCAACTTAATGCCACTAGTTGTTCAGGGAAGAGTTGACGGGGCAATAGTCAATTTGCCAATCAACCATCCTGATGTTGAAGCAGAACCCTTATTTGAAGAGGAACCAGTTCTTGTCGCTCCTAATTCACACCCTCTTTCAAAATACGACTCAGTCACCCCGTCCGTTCTTGCTGAATTTCCTCTTTTGCTGAATCCCAAAGGGGTCCCCTTCAGAGATAGTCTTGACAGAGATTTAGCAACCCACGGAATTAAACTCTCACCGAAAGCTGAAGTAGATGGCATGCGACTTCTAGCATCGTTAGCCACAGATGGCTATGGGGCGGCGATTCTCCCAGCCACTGCAGCCCAAGGGGCTGGCAAATGGAAAAGGATTCCGCTAGAGGGCTTCACACGCCGCATAGTCGGTTTGGCAACGAATAAAAGAGTGCCCCTATCCGCTACAACGAGAGTCGTACGTGAAGTTCTTCGCCAAATGATACTAGAATACGGTTCCGACCAAAATGGAATCTACTTAGCAACTAAGTAACGCGTATTTCTCAACAAACATACTAAGATAACCCTGTGAGTGGACAAGAAGATACCGTTCAAGTGCAAACGCAACTTTCGCAAAACACGGTTGTTGAAGTTAAACGAGATAGCGACAAAAGCTACGTGGAAGTATCTCTAGGATCTCCAACTGACCCCGTTCCGCTATCTGCAGCAGACGGGCAAAAGTTAGCGGAAGGAATAAGGACTGCAAGGACTCAACATATTCCCCTAATTTGCAACATTAACTCAACTGGAGCGCCGCCTGATGCAGGTATAGAAGCACTTGATGGTTGGGGGAAAGCCGCCCAAGAAATGACGACCAGCTCAGGGGTAATACCGATCATCTTTTGCGTTAAAGAAACAGCGTTAGCTGGCCCTGCACTCCTTTTGGGGTTGGCTGATTTTGTAATAATGGTTAAAGATTCTTACAGCTATGTAAGTGGCCCAAGAATGGTTCAAGAGTTTACTGGGGTTCCGATTGATCCTGAAACCTTGGGGGGTGCTGCAAAACACGCTCAAATGTCCGGCCTTGCAAGCTTTGTGGTGCCTGACCTTTATTCAGCCTCAGAAATAGTGGACGAGTTGCTTGCCTTACTTCCAAGCAGTTCATCCTCAACCCCACGAAATAATCCCACAAGTGATCCAGCTGATCGACGTTTAACGAATATTGAAGATGTAGTTCCAGATACGCAGACTGGCAGCTATGACATGCGAGAAATAATAGGGCAGGTAGCTGACGACAGAATTCTTACAGAAATTCGGAAAGACTGGGCTACCAACATCATTACTGCACTTTGCACAATTAATGGCAACACTGTTGGAGTCGTTGCAAACCAACCACAATCCCTTGCTGGCACTTTGGATATTTCTGCATCACAGAAAGGAGCGCGATTCGTCAACTTCTGTGATGCTTTCAGTATTCCGATCATCACCTTTGTTGACACCCCCGGATTTCAACCGGGAAAAGATCTTGAGTGGCGCGGAATGATCCGACATGGAGCCCAACTTGCCTTTGCCTACGCAAATGCAACAATCCCCCGAATATGTATAACCATCAGAAAGAGCTACGGAGGCGCTTACATCGTAATGGACTCCAAACACATGGGTAACGACCTGGCATTAGCCTGGCCTTCAGCTGAAATAGCCGTAATGGGGGCCAAAGGAGCTATTGAAATTCTTCATCGCAAAGCCACCGAATCTGACCGTGAACAACTTGAATCTGAGTACGAAACCAGACTCCTAAACCCCTACACAGCAGCAGAACGAGGCTCCGTTGATATGGTCATACATCCAGAGAACACTAGAAGGGAAGTTTCAGCTGCATTAGATTTCCTTCTATCCAAACGAGAAAAGCTTCAAAAGCGACTACACAGCAATACCCCTCTCTAGAAGTCAGAAAACTTTCTCGAAGTCCCTAGAAAGATGTGTCAAAGTGACTGAGATCACATATTTTGCCGATAACATGCAATTTGTAAAACGATCGGAGCGGAGATTTGAAAGAGTCCATAACTATTACTGACAATCGCTCCGGTGAGTCAATTGAGATCCCCATAGAACAAGGCGGAGTTGATTCTGGTCCATGGACTAAGTTTCTTCCTGGCATTTGGTTCAAGGATGAAGGTTTTGCTGCGACAGCTGTCACCAATAGCTCAATTACTTACATTGACGGGAGCGCCGGGCAACTTGAATATCGCGGATATCGTATTGAAGATTTAGCAAAGAGATCAACCTTCACTGAAGTTGCTTACTTATTGGTTCATGGTGAACTTCCCTCCAGCAGTGGCCTTGAGGACTGGAATAACCAACTTGCCAGCCATGCTCACCTTGATGACCAGCAGAATGACAATCTACTTAAGGCATTTAACAGCCAATCTCATCCAATGGGAATGTTTACGGCTGGCCTAGCCGCATTGTCAACGCTTTACCCAGATGCGCGAGATGTTGAAGACCCAGAAATAAGACAAAAGCACGTGCTTAACGCAATTGCGAAAGTGCCAACTCTCGCCGCTTCAGCCGCTGCTTACCGGAACGGCTATTCTGGAGCGCAATCTAGCGATGAACTGCCCTACATCGAAAATTTCCTATCAATGGCTTTCTCCTCACCGAACGAACCTTTTCAATCCAACCCAACTTTCACAAAAGCCTTGGACCAACTTTTAATCCTTCATGCTGATCATGAACAGAATTGCTCTACTACTGCCGTCAGGGTAGTCGGTTCTTCCCATGCAGACCCGTACTCTGCTCTTGCAGCAGGAAGCGCAGCTCTATCAGGTCCCAGACACGGAGGGGCCAACGAAGCAGTCCTGAACATGCTCGACGAAATTGGTTCATTTAATAATGTAAACAGCTTCATTGATTCTGTTAAAAACGGCGAAGGCCGACTGATGGGTTTCGGTCATCGCGTCTATAAGAATTACGACCCAAGAGCACAGATTATCAAAGAAACAGCTCACGAAATTTTTGAAATAACCGGGAAGAACCCGAAACTCGATATCGCCTTAAAACTTGAAGAAGCTGCTTTGGAAGACGAGTATTTCATCAGCCGAAAGCTCTACCCAAATGTCGACTTCTACTCCGGACTCATATATCAGGCTATGGGGTTCCCTGTTGAAATGTTCACTGTTCTATTCGCTGTCGCTAGAACAGCCGGATGGATATCCCATTGGGACGAAATGCTCTCAAGAAATACAAGAATAGCTCGACCAAGGCAACTTTATATCGGCAATGAAACTAGACCGTTTCTAACACTTGAGGAAAGATAAGCTAAGTACTCTCGCTTTCCAAAATGGTTGCAGCTGCAATAGCTGCTGTTTCCGATCTTAATATTGACCTGTGGAACGAATACTTAGCATTCGTCGTGTCAAGCTCCGCACTACTCCATCCGCCCTCAGGCCCGATAGCTATCCGTCGGACCGCATTCGTTATCCTCTTTGCTGACTGATGAGCTAATGCAATGCCAGTGCCTTGAACAATTTCTTCGAAACTTCCCCCTAAGTCTATCGTTGGAAGCCATACGCCCTTTGATTGAGCTAAAGCTAAACGAGAAACCTTCAGCAATTTCTTATGATTTTTCTCGATTTTGTTAGCATCCCATTTTGGAACTGATCTTTCGGAGAAAAAAAACGATATGGAACCAACACCTAATTCTGTCAGCTTTTGAGTGACTAATTCAGGCTTTCCAGATTTCGTTATTGAAATATAGATTTCTGAAGGAACCTTAGGACCTTCGCAAAATTGCCTAGCTTTCACAGGAGTTAAAGTTGACTTATCAAATCTAAACATGCTCCACGAGCCTCTCCCATCGGTCGCAGTCAAGTGAGTACCCGGCCGCAGTCTCCTGACAGTCTGCAAGTGATGCATTTCCGTTTCTTCAAGAGTTGGCGAGTCTAAATCATTTAAAACAACGTGTGGAAGATCGAGTTCATGTAATCCACTTAAAGCCCTACTCATTCTGTTTACTCTTTCGACTCCTTTTAGGCTTTTCCTCTATCGTTTCCCCAAGCTCCTCAGCTAATTCAATCATCAAGCGCTTCGATGCTTTCGAGAGATTTTGCGGAGTGTCTATAACTATTTCTACAATCAAATCGCCTCTACCACGACGCTGAAGTCTCGGAACTCCTAAACCCGAATAACGAAACTTATCACCGGTTCGTGAACCTGCAGGAATCTTTAGTTTCTGCATTCCGTCAAATGTTTCATATTCAATTTCAGCACCAAGCGCTGCGGAGGTCACAGGTATCCAAAGTTGCTCTATCAAATTCTCACCATTACGAGAAAACCGAGAGTGCTGCTCGACTACATACCTGACGTGTATGTCTCCACTTGCCCCTCCTCGAGGACCAGCAGGGCCCATACCTGATAATCGTTGAGTGATACCGCTATCAACCCCTTTAGGCACTTCAATAGAGAAGCTCTTTTCAGCTTTCTCAACACCACTCCCCCCACATGAGCTACAGGGATCGATGATTAATGTTCCAAAACCTTGACAAGAAGGACAGACCGTTGTCGACATAATCTGTCCAAGGATTGATTGACGTACTTGTTGAAGTTGCCCATGTCCATCGCATTGACCACACAATTCGGATTCGCCATTTTGGCTTCCGCTGCCAGTACAGGTTTCACATTGCAGAGCTAGCTCTAGAGTGAACTCTGCTTCTCCACCATTCACTACTTCTTCCAAAGTTATTTTAAGCGTGATTTCAACATCTTCTCCCGAATTCCTCTGTTGACCTCGGAAGCCTGAAGAACCAAAAGGACTTTGGCCGCCAAAAAATGCCTCAAAGATATCACTGATTCCACCTGCACCTTGGAAAGGAGAGCCAGCACTACCCACGGCACCGAATTGATCATATTGACTGCGTTTCTCATCGTCACTCAAAATTTCGTACGCCATAGCTATATCTTTAAACTTTTTTTCAGCTGCAGCATCATTGGGATTCGCATCTGGATGGAATTTCCTTGCGAGCTCTCTGTAGGCTTTCTTAATTTCAGCCAAAGAGGCAGTGCGGCTCACTCCCAGCAAGTCATAAAGATCATGTTCCATTATCTATCCCCTGTAACGTTGCTGTCTCACGATAAGAATTTGCACCTAATCATCTATTTTCAGGGCTGATACGAATGCCTCTTGCGGCACCTCTACTCTACCAATAGATTTCATTCGCTTTTTGCCTTCTTTCTGCTTCTTCAAGAGTTTATTCTTTCTTGTGACATCTCCACCGTATAGTTTTGCAGTCACATCTTTCCTGTAGGCCTTTACAGTCTCTCGGGAGATGATCTTACTTGAAATAGCAGCTTGAATCGGAACATCAAATTGCTGGCGAGGAATTAGTTCACGTAGCTTTTTCGTCATCTTTTGTCCGTAGTCATATGCTTTATCCCTATGGACTATTGAACTGAAGGCATCAACAGGATCACCTTGCAGAAGAATTTCCACCTTTACTAGGTCAGATATGCTGTACCCATCACTTTCGTAATCCATACTTGCGTAGCCTTGAGTTCTGCTTTTCATTTGGTCAAAGAAGTCTAATACAACCTCCGCTAACGGGAGTCTGTATGAGAGTTCAACACGCTCAGGTGACAGATATTCCATCTTTACCAATTCTCCTCTCCTGCTTTGGCATAGGTCCATCAGGGTTCCGGTATAGCTGCTAGGGGTTATAACCGATGCTAATAAATAAGGTTCTTCAATCTGGGACATATTATTGCTTTGCGGGACATCACTCGGATTGTCAACGTATTCAACCTGACCATTGGTTAAAGTCAAACGATACTCAACGGAAGGGGCAGTGGAAATAAGAGTTAAATCAAATTCCCTTTCTAAGCGTTCACGAACTATTTCCATATGAAGCAAGCCAAGGAACCCACACCGAAAACCAAAACCCAGAGCACTTGATGTTTCAGGCTCATAGGTGAAGCTAGAGTCATTTAATCGAAGCTTCTCCAAAGCATCGCGCAGTGTCGGGTAGTCATCTCCATCCATTGGGTATAAGCCGCTAAATACCATTGGCTTAGGCTCCCGGTAACCTTCTAAAGGCGTCTCAGCCATTTCTCTGACGCAAGTGATTGTTTCTCCTGAACGTGCCTCGCCCACGTCCTTGATACCTGCAATTAGATAACCCACTTCACCGGCACCTAAGGATTTCACGGCTTTTAATTCGGGAGTTCGCACGCCTATCTCTTCTACGATTGCCCCTGTCCCCCGTTGCATGAAATGAACTTTCTCACCTTCCGAAATTTCACCATTTACAATGCGAATAGAACTAACAACTCCGCGATATTGATCGTAGTGACTATCAAAGATCAATGCCTGAAGTGGCGCACTAGGATCTCCATTGGGACAAGGAATCTTCTCAACAACCTTGTCCAACAACTCGTTAACGCCCTCACCAGTCTTGGCGCTAACACGCAAAATTTCGTTTGACTTGATGCCAAGAACCTGCTCAATCTCTGAGGCGTACAGCTCAGGTTCTGCGGCAGGCAAATCAATTTTATTTAACGCAACTACTATCTCGAGGTCATTCTCTAAGGCAAGAAAGGTGTTAGCCAGAGTTTGTGCTTCTATTCCTTGTGCAGCATCAACCAGCAGTATCACTCCTTCGCAAGCAGCTAATGACCTAGAAACCTCATACCCGAAATCCACATGTCCGGGTGTATCAATCAGATTGATAGTGGTCTGTTCATGCTGCAAGCGAACACTTTGAAGTTTTATTGTAATTCCGCGCTCTCTCTCAAGCTCCATTGAGTCAAGGTATTGAGCGCGCATCTGCCGAGGGTCTACAGCACCACACAACTCAAGCATGCGGTCAGCTAGAGTAGACTTCCCATGATCAATATGAGCTATTATGGCGATGTTTCTTATCTTTTGTTGGTTCATTTGAGTTCTTGCAGTTAAGTGTACTTTTTTAGCTTGGCTTCGGTACCATACAATATCTAGTTATGCTATTACCTAATTAATAGCAACAGATCATAAGAACTATTTTACAAGGGCAAAACGTGGCAAACATCAAAGGTCAAATAAAACGAAACCGTCAGAATGAAAAGAGGCGGCTTCGAAATAAAGGAATTCGTTCCGAGATAAACTCTCGAGTAAAGACTGCCCTAAAAAATGCTGAATCCGGCAAAACAAGTTCAGAGGACTTACAGGAAGCTGTCAAGAAGATTGACAAAGCAGTAGCTAAAGGAATTATGCACAAAAACACCGCTGCACGGAAAAAAAGTCGCCTTTCCAAAAAGCTAAACTCTCTAGAGAATTAGTTTCTACCTTTTGTAAAGGGAAGACAATCGGGCTACGAGAACTTCCATTACAACTTCTGCTGGAACTCCAGTCCCCCCCCTGAGATTTACATCTGCTTCCGCAAGTAGTTGAATAGCCCGTTTAGATTTTTCGGGTCCTAGCCTATTCGCTTCGGATAGAGTCATCTTCGCCCGATAAGATGATTTGTCTCCCAATAGGTTTGCGGCTTCTTCTGAAGTTACTCCATTTCTTCCCGACAGTTGCAGAATTCTGAAATAGTGATTTGATAGGAAACTGAGAATTTGCATTTGATGCTGCGCTCCATTTCCTTGCATCCTCGAAAGTATTTCGATTGCTGATGCCGCATTTCCAGTAGTAATTCCATTTGTCAATTCCCAAGGAACAACATTACCTGCTTGACCTATATATGGTTCTATATCAGATGACTGCAGATCGGAACCGCTTCCAAAAACCGACTCAAGAGTTGCTAATATCGCAGGAATTCGGGCGATTTCTTCACCAACACTCTTCTCCAAGAGCGATATAGATGCCTCGTCAAGCATGATCGATGATTCACCTACTTGTTCTCTAATCCAGCCATTAACCTTTCGGCCGACACGGATATCAATCACTTCTCCGCAATCATTAACTGCCTCAATTAAAGATTTAGGTATTTGGTTAACTCTTTGCAGTTTCGCTCCTTTCTCCCAGACAAGAATCAGGTAGTTAGTAGCAATCGGATCCTTTATATAGGCAAGTAGGGCTTCTAGGTTTTCTTTTGTTGAAAAACGGGCAAAGTCACGACCGATTACAATTCGCTTTTGGGTTAAAAAGGGGATTGTTTGAATAGCGCTTACTAAAGATTCGACTGAATAAATTTCGGAATCAGTTAGATAATCATCCTCCATTAGCTCTTCGACTACTAACGATTTATCTTCATCCTCAAGGAGTGCTGTTGTTAGTTTTTCTAATTCACGGCTAACAATCGAGGGTTCATCGCCTCGTATTAAATAGACGTTAACGAATTTACTCACGGGTAGATCTTACACCACACAATTGGATGAAGAACTAGAATAGTTTTGAAGCAAGCTTTCTTCTAAAGATATTTGCTTGCTCAGATTCAGAACCGAGCACATCCAAAAGGTCAACGAATTCTTTACGAGCTTCATCATTTTCGGAGACATGTTCTAGGAGGGATTCGAGCTTCTCAAGAATTTCTCCTGGTGCGATATCACCGATTCTTGCCAAGGCTTCAATTCTTCTTGTCTCGGAGCTTTCGGGGATTCTTTTAAGAAGTACCAGTGCTTCGTCAGCTCTGCCACTATCAACAAATATTGTCGCTAGTGCAGTGACTGCTTCAACATGGTCAGGGACTGCTAAGAGGATTTCAGACAAAGATTCTTCCGAGCCTTCTGCAAGCAAATTATCAATAATCGTGTCCTGCTCAGTAGGCAAGATGCTATCAACGAACTCTTGTACAGCATCTTCTGCTTGAGCCCCCATGAATCCGTTTACGACTGCCCCGTCTTTGAATGCGTACACGGCGGGGATGCTCTGCACTTGGAATGTCTCGCGTATTTGTGGATTTTCGTCAATATTGACCGCTACAAGTTCCACATCACCATTTGTTTTAGCTACAACTTTCTCGAGAATAGGTGTTAATGATTTGCATGGCTCGCACCATGGAGCCCATAAATCGACTATTACTGGGATGGTTTCTGAACGAATTATTACATCGTTGTTGAAGGTTTCATCAGTTACTGACTTCATAGACTCAATATAGCCAAATGCGGTTTAATTTACCCGTTCAGCAATCGATCAAGAGATCATTTAAAATCGTTGATTCATTAAAAGGACCGTTTGGTTTATTACTCAAGAATGGGCGGAAATATGGTTCATCAGGTTCAGAATGCTTTGAACGAGCCCCGCAAACTTTAGTTGTGGAGCTAAGGGGAATTGAACCCCTGACCTCTTCCATGCCATGGAAGCGCTCTACCAACTGAGCTATAGCCCCTTAGATCCGTACCTTATCGGTTAGCTCAGGAACCTTGACATAGAAAGCCAAATTAGCTTTAATTTATTGAACCATTTCTGAAGGCATATCACCCCATAATTTCTCTAATTTGTAATGATCACGCTCATCTGAATGAAAAACATGGACGACAAAGTCTCCATAATCCATGAGCACCCATAGGTAATCATTATTTCCCTCTATGCGTAATGGTTTTGGACCAGACTTATTGGTTATTTGAGCTTCGATTTCTTCGACCAACGCGCGAACCTGACGAGAATTCATACCAGACGTAATGATGAAATTATCTGATATACCTAATACGTCTCCAACATCAATAATTAGAGTGTCATGCCCCTTCTTTTCAGTAATCGCATTTACAGCTATGTCAATCCAAGGTGATCTCACTTGCATTTATGGTAACTCATTCTATGGAGTTACCCCCTATCAAGATGACTACATCCACTGCAGATTCAGGTAGTGGCTCAAATTCAATGCTGGAACCACCAATGGCTGTGCTGAAAGCCTCGGCAAAATTCAAGTAGGTTTCGTCATAATAGGTGATAATACTTTCGCGGACACCGAATTGCTCGGCATTCCCTACTAGCTTTATTTCCGCTCCAGCTGCGATGAGTTGCGGCACAAACGCATTAACTATATCTACTCCCCCAATGCCGTCAAGCAACTTTATTTTGGCCCGTCCGCTTTCGAAGGGAGCTATCGGAAATGGAACTGTCTCAAGAAGCATTGCGTTTAGAAAGTCTTCTTCAACTCTCAAGTATCTATTGGAGTCTTCAGCTTCAAATAAGTTCAGATTTTGAATAATGAGATTTCCAGAACTTAACCCTCGGAACATTCGATTTAATTCTTTCTCCTGCCATTTACCGCCCAAAGCATCCGTTTCATCAGCTTTCAAAGAGCCAAGCCATGATTCCCAGAAATTCTTGTGCCTAAGCCACCTGTTGTAACTCGATTCATCACCGCTTTCCCATGCCAGATAGTCAAAAATATTTGAAGGGCTGAGTACTAATTGGCCAGAATCGAAGACCACTTTCGGCTGACCGTCATCTAGCTCAATAAGTGGATCATTCAAAGAAACAGTCAAAGGAGCAGCTACTTCGAAATAGTCCACTAAATCTTCCTCAGAAATAAAGGATGTGGTATTGAAACCCAACTTTAGGTACCGCCCTAGTTCTACAATAAATTCGGGTTCGCTGACTGTTGAATATATTTCACCAATTGATGCATTCTCTGCAATTAGCAAATCCACAGGTAAGACAACCGCAGTTCCGCCTTCGTCATCAGTAAATAAAGATAACAATGCGATTGAAACCAATTCGCTATTGCCTCCCTTTATTCCGAGCAGATATGTGGGTGTTGAACTCACATAACTCTCAAAGCCGGGTGCTAGAGGGTCAAGAACTACTTTATTAAAGTCTCCATCGGATGATTCCAGTATGGCATCTGTCGCATCGCGAACGAGCAACAGAGCTACCAAACCTAGCCCCACAACGGCAAGCGGCAGAACCCAATTCCACCACCGAAATCTCCTATCTCTCCTCAAGAGTTACTCACGATAAAGGCCATGTTCTGAAATATAGTTTCTAATTTCGTCGGGTATTGCACCTGAAATATTTTCTTCATTTTTGAATTGCGAGCGTATGGTTTCCGATGAGATATCTAAGTTAACCCCTTGAAGATGAATAGCTGAAGAAAGGATAGAAGGTAACTTCATGTTCGTAAACCCTGGCCGCTCAACCACCACTACCTGAGACTGATCTAATATTAAATCAGGATCACGCCATGTCCTGATACCAATCGCAGCGTCATACCCTAGCAGTAAATAAAATTCAGCACCTTGGTACTTTGATCGAAGAGCACGCAGGGTATTTGCTGTATTGGACTCCCCCCCTAGTTGAAATTCAATATCTGAAATAGTGGCGTCACTATAATCACGAAAAAGAAGCCTTGTCATTTCCAATCTATGCGGGCCATCTGTAACTTGTCGGGTAGCGCTCTTTTGCCAAGGATCATTGGCGACAGTCACTAATACATGATCGAGTTCTAGTTGCTCTACCGCCGATCTGACCAATTCCAGATGAGCTTGATGAGGCGGATCAAATGACCCCCCAAAGACACCTAACTTAATATTTTTCTGCACTTTTGTATGCTATACTAAGAAGCATTGGATGCAGAAGGGTTTAAGTGTTACCTCCTGTTTTGAGTCTTTTAGAACAAATGCTTGATTTATCTTGGGATATGTATTAAATTACATATGCTTTTAGATCAGCCCTTTTTTGGGTTGTTCGCACGCGTTAAGTGTTTAGCAAGATAGCAATATCAACAGATCCCCCCCGATCAAACGTTGAGGAACTATTTGATAGTTCTTGTGCATTATCACAAATCTGGTTCGCCAGATCCCCCCAACCCCCGAATAAGTGAGAAAATTATGAGTGATTCAGTAGGACAATATTTAAATGAGATAGGGTTAGTACCCCTTCTTACCGCGGCAGAAGAGCGCGAGCTTTCTCAAATCATTGAGAAAGGCGTTGCAGCAAGAGAGCGTCTTGCTGATGGCGAAAAAGGAGTAGAGCTCAAAAGAGCTGACCGTAAGGCAGCAGAGGCTAAAGACCGGTTTATCAGAGCAAACTTACGACTGGTCGTCAGCGTAGCCCGCCGATACCCACTTCCAGCTGGCATGGAACTACTAGATTTAATCCAAGAAGGTAACCTTGGGTTAGAACATGCAGTTGACAAATTTGATTGGCGGAAAGGTTTCAAATTCTCAACTTATGCTACCTTCTGGATACGTCAAGCAATAGGAAGAGCGCTTGATCAAAAAGCTAGCCTAGTTAGATTACCTGGTGATAGATCTGCAAGCCTTCGGGCTGCACTCAGGCAGGTTTCTGGTGACGGCGATGAACTTGATGAAGAGCATGCAAGACTACATAGGCTTACAACCCCTACTTCACTCGATAGAACAATTGGTGACGATGATAGCAATGAGCTTGTTGATCTACTCCCAGATGTCAACCCTGGCCCTGAACAAGCGGTCATGGAAGAAGCACGAGAAACAATGGTTTACGATTTACTAAATGTTCTTGATGATCGTGCAAGGTACGCTGTTGAGCAGCGTTTTGGACTCCAAGATGGGCGCAAGCGAAGCTACCGAGAAGTTGGAGAGGAACTTGGTGTAACTGCTGAAGCAGCCCGAAGACTTGTAAAGCGAGCAGTAAATATTGTTCGCGAAAGCGCCCCTGATCAAATGGATATTGACGCTGCATAATCATTGATTTGAATGTAAATCGGTAATTTGGTTGTGATCTTATTAATAAACAGAGACAATTAATAGGTGACTAATAATTGGAGCCCCAACAGCTGGACTAGTTTCCCTGCAGATCAACAACCTGATTGGCCAGATGACAACGAATACAACGCTGTTCTAAAAGAAATTTCTGCACTACCACCCTTGGTATTTGCTGGCGAAGCAAGAACGCTAAAAAGTCAGTTAGCGCGGGTCTGCAATGGGGAAGCCCTTCTACTCCAAGCTGGTGACTGTGCGGAATCCTTCTCAGCGCTCTCAGCGAATTCAATACGTGACAAACTTAAAGTCATTCTCCAAATGGCGGTTGCCCTAACTTACTCAACTGGGCTGCCAGTGGTAAAGGTAGGACGTATAGCGGGACAATTTGCTAAGCCTCGGTCGAGTCCTACAGAAACGAAAGATGACATAGAGCTTCCATCGTTTCGGGGGCACATAGTCAACGACACAGACTTTAATGCAGGGGCACGAACCGCTGACCCAAAGAGGCTTCTGATGGCATACAACCAAAGTTCTGCGACCTTAAACCTGCTCAGAGCTTTCACAAGCGGAGGTTTTGCGGACTTAACGCAAGTCCACTCTTGGAATCAACAATTTGTTGCGAACAGCCCTGCAGGCGCGCAGTACAAAGAAATAGCTGACGGAATCACAAACGCTCTCGCTTTTATGAGGGCTTGCGGTATCGCATCAGAAGATCACCCCGCTCTCCACGAAGTTGATTTCTATACAAGTCATGAAGCTCTTTTACTCGGATATGAAGAAGCTCTTACGAGAAGCGACTCGATGAGTGGAGATTGGTATGACTGCTCAGCTCACATGCTTTGGATTGGAGAGAGGACAAGGCAGCTTGATGGGGCCCATATTGAATTCCTTAGAGGTGTAGAAAACCCATTGGGCTGCAAATTAGGCCCAACTGCAACAGCGGAAGAAGCTATCAAGCTGTGCGAAATATTAAACCCTGAACAAATGGCAGGAAGACTCACATTCATTACCAGAATGGGGTCCTCGGTAATAGATGATACCCTTCCAGGTTTAGTAAGCGCAGTCCAAGCCTCAGGACATCCTGTAGTTTGGGCTTGCGACCCAATGCACGGAAACACGTACACAGCGGAATCTGGATTAAAGACTAGAAACTTCTCTGACGTCGTAGATGAAACAAAGAAATTCTTCCACATACACCGCTCATTGGGAACTTGGGCAGGAGGAATCCACGTTGAGCTCACTGGTGACAATGTTACTGAATGTGTAGGAGGCGCCGAAAACCTTTCGGATGATGACTTAGCTCTCCGTTACGAAACGATGTGCGATCCTAGGCTAAACGCATCGCAGAGTCTTGAGCTAGCGTTTCACGTAGCTGAAGAATTGCGAGCCAGCTAGACGAGGTTCTCAACAAAAGCTTCAAGTTGCTTCAAGTTTCGTACCTCGAACGTTCCATTACAAAAATCACTATATTCCCCCACGATAGAATCACCGGTGTCCCAATAACTCTTTGGTTCAGGATTTAGCCAGAAGACTTTGCGAGCCTTATCCTCAATATTCTTAATCACCCACGATTGTGATGCGTGATAATTGTTACGAGCATCTCCAAGGATTATCACGGTAGTCTTTGGCCCTATATCTTTTGCGAACTTTTCATCAAATATCTCAAATGCGTGCCCATAATCAGAGTGACCATCAACCCAAATAACATCCGCCTCGGTATTAACTCTGTGTATCGCTTCGGTAATGTCATCAACATTCTCAAAGAAGTCAGTAACTTCGTCTAAGCCATCTATGAAAACGAATGAACGGACTTTCGAGAATTGATTATTTAACGCATAAACAAGGTGAAGGGTGAACCTCGCAAAAGCAGCAACGGATCCTGAAATATCAGCAATTACCATTATCTCTGGTTTCGAGGGTTTAGGGTATTTAAATTTAGGTTCCGCCGGAACCCCTCCATAAGACAATGAATGACGAACCGTTCTTCGGAAATCCAGCGGCCCTTTTCTTCCATGACGCCTCTTTCTAGCTAAGCGGACTGCCAATTTTCTAGTTAGAGGCCAAATAGCACGTCGCAGAGCTACCATCTCTTCTCGACTGGCGTGCATAAAGTCAACATCTTCTGGAAGAGGTTTACGAAGCGTTTTCGCCATCGCTTCTACCCCTCGGTCAGCTACAAGCCTACGACGGATTTCCGCCTCAATTTCTCTTTTTAATTCTTCAATCCTATGTTCATACTCATCTTTCCTTAAACGTTCCTCAAGAAAATCTGAATCGGGATCACTCTCAGCGCTACTAGTAAGTAAGCGATCCAAAACCTCTTCGAGATTCAAGTTTCGCAGTGTTCTGTACAAGTAATATGTTCCCCCCACAGGTCTACCGGGCTCCATTCCTGCAAAGCGCTGGACAGATTGACGGGCAACTGTCCTCATTAAATTTCTATCTTGTTTTGCAAGTGCTTGAAATAACATTTCTGCTAATTGCTCTTGGGTTAAACCTTCTTGACTCCCGCCTTGCCCGGCTACTTGCCCTTCTTGCTCATTTACCGCCTCGGCATCAGTCGTATCAGACTCCCATTCACCATCAACTAATTCGTATTCTTGTCCGCGCAGCGAGAAGTAAACTTCAAAAACAGTTTCAAATGCTTTCCAATGCGAGTGATTCTTGACAAGAGTGCCAGCTAAAGCATATTTAAATGTTTCTCGATCTTCGATGGGAATATGCTTCACTGCTTCTACTGCATCAAGATTTTCTGTCAAGCTAACCGGTAAACCTGCGCTTCGTAGTTCAACGATAAAACCATTTAATAGTTCAAGCAATGGAGAATGAGTTGCAATTTCCAATTAATTACTCACGGGCAGATTCAAATCTTCATCGGTAGAGAACTCTTTGATGGCTTTATCAATATCTGAACGGTATTTTAGAAGAATATTGACTGTGTCAGTTGCAGTTTGAGCGTCGATATGTTCAACACCCAAGTGAATTAACGTTCTCGCCCAATCTAAAGTCTCAGAAACGGAAGGCGCTTTCTTTAGTTCTAATTGTCTAACAGTTCTAACAACTCGAGCTATTTGATCACCTAAATTCTCTTCGATATCAGGTACTTTAGTCAGGATAATTTCCCTTTCACGTTCAAGCTCGGGGTAATCAATGTGGAGAAATAGGCACCGTCGCTTGAGGGCCTCTGAAAGTTCGCGAGTATTATTTGACGTCAAAAACACAAGCGGGATTTGTTTAGCTTCCATTGTTCCCAATTCAGGTATGGACACTTGGTAGTCAGAAAGTATCTCAAGTAATAAAGCCTCGGTCTCAATTTCTACTCTATCTACCTCATCAATCAGCAACACGACAGGGTCATCAGAGCGAATAGCCTCAAGAAGTGGCCGAGTTAGAAGAAATTCATCGGAAAAGATATTGTCTTCAAGGTCTTCCCATGAATTTGATTCATCAGCATTTCGTTCTGCTTGTATCCTTAGAAGTTGTTTTTTATAGTTCCATTCATATAAAGCTTTGGATTCATCTAAGCCTTCATAACACTGAAGCCTTATCAGCCGTGATCCAGTCATCTCAGCCACACTCTTGGCGAGCTGGGTCTTGCCTGTTCCAGCAGGGCCTTCAACAAGTATGGGCTTCTGAAGGCGATCAGCTAAATAGACAATGCCAGCAATACCGTCATCCGCTAAGTACTCAACAGAGCGAAGATCCTCCCTTACTTTGTTGACTTCGTTAAATCGATAGGACATACCTCTTAAAGGGTAGAGGGCATCCCACTATTTATGCGAACTGTATTGGATAAATTGTGTATTTGCTGTTGCTTCCGTTGAATGTTTGTTTAGAGGTAGGCTTAACTTGTGGAAAACGGGATATCAAGAAGTGACCTAAGCAGACCAAGTGGCCGAAATGCAATGATCGTCGGTGCAGGGATCTCACTATCAAGATTATCTGGCCTTATTCGTGAGCTTATTTTCGCAGGTTTACTAGGTACCAGAGTAGCTGCCGACGCCTTCAAAGCAGCGTTGCAAATACCTGGTCTTTTGCAAAATATACTTGGCGAAGGAACATTATCCGCTTCATTTATCCCTACCTATAGCCGGCTCATTGATGACCACGAGGACGAGGATGAACCAGGATTGGTCGCAGGCACCATTGTTACTATTCTTGGACTGGTTACCTCGGTAATCGTAATTATAGGAATTCTTGCTGCTCGACCAATGAGTAAAGTTCTTCTCCCATTACTGCCAGATGAAACATTTGAACTCACTGTTAACTTAGTCAGAATAATGTGGGCTGGACTGGGTTTCATTGTCCTTTCATCTTGGTGTTTAGGGGTCCTTAACGCACACAGAAGATTCTTTTTATCCTTTGCTGCCCCAATTCTTTGGAACGCTGCCCAGATTGTCTTTGCGCTATTAGCTTGGGCACAAGGCTGGTCTGATGCATCGGTTGCGAAAGCAGCGGCTTGGGGCGTTCTAGTGGGTGGTGCGCTTCAATTCCTTGTTCAAATTCCAGTAGTAATGAGAGTATCCCCTTCAATTAGGTTAGGAGTTAAGAAAGGCTCAAAAGCTGTTCGTGAAATAGTCTCAAAATTTTTCCCAGCTGTATTGGGAAGAGGAGTTATCCAATTCTCAGGCTTTCTTGACTTGTTCCTTGCCGGTTTCCTTGCAACCGGCGCTTTAACAGCTCTATCGCTTGCCCAAATCATTTACATGTTACCTATCGGTTTGTTTGTGATGTCGATTATTTCTGCAGACCTTCCCGAATTCTCCAGGGACAAAGATAATATCTCTGCTGTAACCACAAGGTTTACAACAAGCTCAGAAAGAATCGGCTTCTATTTAGTATTCTCCAGCATTGCTTTCGTAACAATGGGAGAACCGTTGGTTGACTTTCTATTCGAGCGAGGCAAGTTTACAAGCGAGGATACGCTTTATATTTGGATCATTTTAGCCGCATACAGTCTTGGCCTTTATGCGACTGGAATGAGCAGGCTCTATCAAAATTTATGCTACTCGTTCGGAGATGTTAAAGGCCCAGCGCGATTAGCAGGATTACGTGTTTTAATAGCAGGATCCGTGGGTTTCCTACTTATGTTCCAGCTTGACCGTGTTGCCATTGACGGCGACACGATTATCAGGATCGGCAATTTTCCCTCTTTCTCTCCCCTACCAGAATTTGCGCGAGCCCTAGATACTACCCCACAGCCACTTGGCGCTTTGGGCTTAGCATTAGGAAGCTCACTAGGTGCTTGGATTGAATATTTTCTCTTAAAGAGGAGAGTTTCAGACAATTTCCATATTAAGAAGGATCCACATTTAGTAAGAAGATTTTTTCTGGTACCGGGTTTGATTTCGGCAATACTCGCTGGAACCATTTCTTTTTGTCTATTTGATTACAACGCCTATTTGGTAGCACCGATTGCATTACTGTCTAGTGGAATTCTTTACACGTTCATTTCATCACTTTTTGGTTCCAAAGCTGCGAAAGAGTTTCTGCAAACTATTCGTGTCAGTAAAGGTTCTCGCTCAAGATGACTAGCTCATCTCTATGTATAAGCTCACTTGGTTGTATATCTTTTGCTTCACTCACGTCCTCGCTTAGGGAATCTTTAAGTTGAGAAGAACTATAGGAAACTAAACCACGCGCAATAAGTTCCGATTTCTCATTTAGGATTTCTACGGCATCGCCTCTATCGAATGCCCCATGCATCTCAAGAACGCCAACTGCTAAAAGAGATCCACCATTTTCTTCAATCGCTCTTTGTGCGCCCTTATCAATCACTAGCTTTCCTTTCGGCTGAACCGCAAAAGCTATCCATAGTTTTCGAGCCGACAAGGGTTTTGGTTTTGGATGGATGATAGTCCCTGACTCCCCTACTTGAAGTAGTGAGTCTGCTACAACGTTGAGTCGTGTAGCGGCTGCGATTGTTGTGGTCACGCCAGCCCACGAGGCCATTTTCGCAGCGGCTAATTTGGACTCCATTCCACCGCTTCCCAAATTACCTGAAGCGCCTCCAACCACTGCATCTATTCTGTCGATTGATCCTATTTCTCGAATTAATTTAACATTATCAGAGGTTTTTTTCTTTGGGTCTTGAGAATAGATCCCATCAGTATCAGTAAGCATTAACAGTTGATCCGCGTTAAGGAGTTGGGCTAATAGGGCAGCTATCCTATCGTTATCACCCCAGCGTATAGCGTCATCGGCTATGGCATCATTTTCGTTAACTATTGGAAGGATTCCAGAGATTAAGAGCTCCTCAACCGTTGATCGAGCGTGTAAGTATCGTTTGCGGACAAAGAAATCGTCAGGTGCCATTAACAACTGGGCGATAGAAATATTATGCTTTGAGAAGCTGTCAGCATATGTGGCCATTAATTTTGGCTGACCGATTGCTGATGCTGCTTGTAAAACCCGAGAATCTGTGGGGCGTCTGCCTACGTAGCCAAGATCAGCAAGACCGGCACCTATTGCGCCACTGCTAACGAGAACGATGTCAGAAAAGTCTTGTTTAGCGATTGCGATTTCTTTTGTTAGTTTATCAATGGCAATCTCACTAATTGAGCCATCGGGTTTGGTTAACGAAGAAGTTCCGATTTTTACAATGACTGTCACTTATTCATTCTTGCAGAATTGCATGTGAAAGTCTTTTATTTAGCTTTGCTCAATCAATCCAATGTTCATCGTCGTCCATGTATTCAAACTGCAGTTCGCCAATTTGCACGTAGTGACCTTGTCTAATACCTGCTTTGCGGAGAGCCTTATTCACCCCTATCTTCTCAAGGGTAAATTGAATGTATTCAAGCGCTTCGCTATTTGTTAGGTCATTTAAAGAAACCGCTCTTTCTGCTTGACGACCTTTGACTATAAACATATTTCCTTCCCTCAATACAGAAATTCCTTTTGGCAGGGGACGATGAATAACTATTTCATCAGAGTTGGTGGTCTCAGCTTCTCGTGCTTGCTTTACAAGAAGTTCAAGTTTGTATTTCATCTCTTGAACACCTTCTCCGGTAACAGACGAAATCATTAGGGAACCTTCCAAGGGATCTTGAGTCGCGACATCAGCCTTGGATGAAATCAACAGCCGGGGACGGTCTAACAGCTCCGGTTTGTAGTTCTTTAGTTCTTTTAAAAGTATCTCCAATTGGCTGTGTGCTTCACGTCCGTCGTAGGGTGAAAGATCCAGAAGGATTGCCAACACTCGAGCTCTTTCAACATGTCGAAGAAACTGATGACCTAGGCCCTTTCCGTCTGCGGCTCCCTCAATCAACCCAGGAATGTCCGCAATCACCATTTCAAACTCTTCGTTCCCTTTCACGACTCCGAGGTTTGGAACCAGCGTTGTAAAGGGATAGTCAGCAATTTTCGGCTTAGCAGCTGAAACACGAGAAATAAGCGTGCTTTTGCCTACATTAGGAAAGCCTACTAAGGCGACATCAGCTAATAGCTTCAGCTCTAGATTTAACCATTGTTCCTCTCCATGCTCTCCTTGTTCAGCAAAACTTGGAGCTCTTCGCCTATTACTTAAGAACCTAGTATTACCTTTACCGCCTCGTCCGCCAGCAGCTGCCAACCATTTCGCCCCCGTTGAGGAAAGATCAGCGAGTACGTTGCCTTTGGAATCTTTAACCAAAGTGCCTACAGGAACATTAATTAACTCTGAACTTCCATTTGCACCGTGTCGACGCTTGCCACTTCCGTGCTTGCCATTGTCAGCCTTCCGATGAGGATAATCTCGAAAAGCCAATAAGGATGCTACGTTATGGTCTGCTACTAACCATATATCACCTCCGTTACCACCATCTCCACCATCCGGACCCCCTCGGTCAACGTGAGCCTCTCGACGAAATGAAACGCATCCAGCGCCGCCGTCGCCGGCTTTTACATTGAGGCCACATTCGTCAACAAAGTTAGACATGGAGGATATTCTACTAATTTATTTGACTGGAGGAGAGAAATTTAAGTTAGTCAGGAAGGACGTCTACAAGTTTTCTTCCACGTCGGCTGCCGAATTTAACGCGACCATTGACGGTTGCGAATAGTGTATCATCCCCACCTCTGCGCACATTCAGACCGGGGTGAAACTTGGTTCCTCTCTGCCGGACGATAATAGAGCCGGCTGACACTGCCGTACCGTCATAGGCCTTAACGCCAAGCCGCTGGGCGTTGGAATCTCTACCATTTCGCGTTGAGCCGCCACCTTTTGTTTTCGACATTATTTGTTCCTTGATATTGATGTGATTTTGATTTCGTTGTAGTTCTGACGATGACCCCAGCGTCGACGCTGATTACTTTTATTTTTGTAGGTAAACCCTGTAACTTTTTTTGATTTTCCTCTGTCGACTATCTCAGCGTTTACGTTTACGTTTTCCAATTCACTTGGTTTCGCAAGGACTGTTTTCCCATCTACTAGCATTAACGGTGTAAGAGATATAGATTCTCCTATATCGCCCAAAAGCTCAACTTGAAGGACTTGGTTTTCCTCAACGCGATATTGTTTTCCACCTGTTTTTACTACTGCATACATATTTGCATGATATTCGGTTTACTCCGAAATACCGACTATTCTCTCAAAAGCTTGTTTATTATTCATGCGCTTTGGTGAATGTTTGTGTTAGCCCTTCGCCGATTCTTTTTCTTGTCATTTCAACTAGTCCAAGTTCCGAAATTCCAAAGACCTGAGTACGAGTTTTATCTCTTGCTAGCTCTGCACGGAATGTTTTCATAACCTCATTTCGATGTTCAGCTTTCTCCATATCTACGAAGTCGATGACAATAATTCCTCCGATATCCCTGAGGCGTAGCTGGTGGGCTACTTCTTTAGCTGCTTCAAGATTGTTGCGATAGACAGTTTCCTCCAAGCTTGAGGTTCCCACGTTCTTTCCTGTGTTCACATCAATCACAGTAAGCGCCTCCGTATGTTCAATGATTAACGAACCTCCTGACGGAAGCCAGACCTTGCTGTCAAGAGCTTTAGCCAACTGCTCTTCTACATAAAAGCGCTCGAATAGGTCAACATCCTCGATAGCACTGTCATGATATTCAATACGTTCCGCAAGAGCGGGAGCAACTGTTGCTAAGTACGATTTAGCTTCCTCAAATAGCTCGGCATCATCAATGATGACTGATCGATATTCCTTATTAAATTCCTCTCTAATCATTCGGAAAGGCATCTCAGGCTCTCGGTAAAGCAGTTTAGGAGTCGTCGCTTTTGAGCACTGTTTTTCGATTTCTAACCATTGATTGATTAGGCGTGACACGTCTTGCTCAATCTCTTCTTTCGTTATGTGTTGGGCAGCAGTTCGGACAATAACACCATGTTCTGCCGGTTTTGCCTTCTCCAGAATTTGACGCAGTCGCTTCCGTTCCTTTTCTGGCAACCTTTTTGAAATCCCAAATGTTTCAGTATTTGGAACAAGGACTACGAATCTACCGGCCAGGGAAATTTCTTGAGTTAATCTCGCACCTTTGTGCGCAATTGGATTCTTAGTAACTTGACATAAGATTGATTCTTTGTTCTTTAGTGCTTCTTCGATTCGTGTTGTTTCGTTTGATTTACTTGAGGCATTCTTTATCAGATCACTTTGATAGAGGACCGCATTTTTAGGAGTCCCGATATCAACAAATGCTGCTTCCATCCCTGGAAGAACATTCTCTACTTTCCCCATGTAGATGTTTCCATGAATTTCACTGATATCATCTGCGGGTCGTGAGACGTAGAATTCAATCAGTGATCGCCCTTCAAGCATTGCTATCTGAGTTACATTATCCTCTACGTGAACCACCATTGTGTAACGCCCCACAGCCTTACCTTTACGCTCTCGTCCTCGACGTTTTTTTAAAGTTTCGTCATCAAGTTCAACAGAAATATTAGCTGTATTCTCGCGACTTGAGTTCCCAGACTTTGACCGGCGTCGTTTACGCTTCTTTTTCCCTTGCGAACCAGTTTTTGGTGCGTTTGGCGCTGGTCTTGAATCTCCTATCTTGGGTTTAGCGTAACCAGATCCATTTTCGGAGTTTGATTCCAGTTTTTGGGAATTATTCTCCGGTTCTACTTTACCTGCTTGCGCATTTGTGTCTTTTTCACGATTCTCTTGTTCGTCCATCTTTTCTTTTCCCTTCTCATGGTGAACACAGTTCCAAATCAAAGTCGAGACAATCTCCCAAATCGAGTGGATCTATTTGATTATCCCCTGTGTCAATAAATTGTTTTAAACGCCGCAGCTTAACCATGGTTAGGTTTGGTTCAGCTGATGTTAAGAATTCACTTGGCCGCAAAGATCTTGGCTGAGTTTTTAATTCTGCTTGTATGATCGGTCTTTTCATTAAAGTGCTTTCCAAAAGCTCAATTTCACGGATATACGGGCGGATATCATCAACTACTTTCTTTCCTTTACGAGTTCGTTCAACTATTAATTCTTTAGAATTAAGAACTAGATTCACCCATTTATTCACTACTTCTATATTTTCTTTAACTTGAATCTCCCAAACTGTTGAGGTCACAGATTGTTGAAGAGAGATATATTTACTCTGCATTTTTACCATTCCTGTGATCGCAATTCCTTCGGGGAGTACTTTAGTTAAGACTTCTGGTATTGATGAGATGTTTGAAGTCTCATATTTTTGATCGTCTAAATGAAAATCAAGGTATTCACATTCTGACTCGGCACCGGTAGGTAAAGCCAAGCCAAATGCAATTTTAGGTCTTGGGGAGAAACCTTCACTGTATACCAGTGGAATTTCTGCACGGCGAAGTGACCTTTCCCATACTTTTGCTATGTCTCTATGACTCGCAAATCTAATTTTTCCAACTTTGGTCGTTTGTAGCCGTAGTATCATTTTATCTAGCTTTACTTGAGATCTGCAGAAGTTGGGGGGCGAAGCTTCCATTGTCAAGGTCTTGCCATGTACCTTGACTGCCACCGACTGGAGGCGACGTTGAAGCGACCACATGGTCCAATCCGTAGCCGGTACATGCGCCGCAATCATAGCAAGGCGTCCATCTGCAATCTTCTAGTCCTTTTTCCTCAAGGGCATCTCGCCATTCCTGCCATAGGAAGTCCTTATACAGTCCGGCATCTAGGTGATCCCATGGAAGAGGCTCTTCAACATTTCGGTGTCGGTATGCAAACCATTCGTATTCTAGGTCCGCCTTTTCCATTGCAGAGATCCACAAATCGAGATTGAAATATTCGCTCCATTCTTGGAAAGTTCCTCCTGTAGACCACACTTCTTTTAAGACTTCTCCAAGTCTCCTGTCACCTCGACTTAATATTCCCTCCACTAATGTTGCCTTGGGGTCATGCCATTTAAGTTTCACTCCTTTTGTTTTCCGAACTTCGTCTTTTAGCATGTGTACTTTTCGGTTCAGTTCTTCGAGGGTGTTCTGCCCGAACCATTGGAAAGGAGTGAAGGGCTTGGGGACAAATCCCCCGACACTTACCGTAACTGATGCAGCACTCGTGTAGCGTTTCCCGATCGCAACACAGTTTGCAGCCAAACGTGCTATTCCGAGAGTATCTTCGTCGGTTTCTGTTGGTAGCCCTATTAGGAAGTAAAGTTTCATTCTTCGCCAACCCTGTGAGAATGCTGATTCAACCGCTCCATACAGATCTTCTTCGCGGATTAGTTTGTTTATGACTTGCCTCATCCTCCATGTCCCCGCCTCTGGAGCAAAAGTTAACCCTGTTCGCCGTGCATTTTGTATGCTCGCAGCGATATCTACTGTGAATGCGTCTACGCGCAAAGATGGAAGCGAGATGCTCACTTGACCGCAATTTACTGGGTCAGCGACAGTTTCTTCTACCACATCTTTTATACCGCTGTAATCTGCCGTGGAAAGAGACGTCAACGCTACCTCATCATATCCTGTTCGCTTTAGGCCCGACTGGATCATAGTTCGTACCTGCTCATCAGATCTTTCTCTGACAGGCCTGGTAATCATTCCTGCTTGGCAAAACCGGCAACCTCGTGTGCAACCTCTGAATACTTCCACATTCAATCGGTCGTGTACTACTTCAGTAATAGGAACTAATTGCTCTTTAGGATAGGGCCACTCTTCAAGATCAATGATGGTTCTCTTTTCGATAAGTTCTGGCACTTCGTCATTGATAGGTTTTAGGATCTGGGCGCCATTCATATCGTAAGTAGATTCGTACATGCTGGGAACATAGACACCTTCGATACGTGATAGCTCTAAAAGTAATTCATGCCGATTTTGCGAAACGCTTTTGCTTGATTTGAACTGATGGATAACCCCCGTAATGTCAGAAACAACTTCTTCCCCGTCCCCCAATGCAAAGAAGTCCACGATATCTGCAAGTGGCTCAGGGTTATAGACACAATGTCCACCTGCTCCAATGAGGGGGTGCTTGCCATCTCGGTCCGAAGACATCACAGGTACACCTGCAAGGTCTAAGCAATTTATAAGATTGGTGTACACAAGCTCTGAGGACAGATTAAATGCAATCACATCGAATTCATTTGCTGGCCGGTGTGTATCCACGCTAAATAGCGGTATGCGCTCCCTTCGCATAATTTCCTCTAAATCAACCCACGGCGCATATGCTCGCTCTGCTTCTGCAATCGGAGACTCATTGAGGATCTCATACAGAATTTGCAATCCCTGATTAGGAAGGCCCACTTCGTAGACATCGGGGTATGTTAGCAACCATGCAACATTTGATTGCTTGTGTGATGGGGTCTGTGCACCTTGTTCAAGACCAATATAGCGTGCTGGCTTTTCGACTAGATCCAAGTAACCTTCGAGTGTTTGCCATATGGAGCTCATTCACAGTCCCTTTCCGGTACCTTATCCTACTACCCAGAGAGCGTTATAGTATTAAACAACCTGATATCGACGCATATGTATGTTGAGAACAAGGCCTACTCCAACGAAACAGGAAACTGCCGAGGACCCACCATAGGATACAAAGGGTATTGGAATTCCTGTAATGGGCATTATCCCTAGCGTCATTCCTACTGACTGAAACATCTGGAAAGCAAAAAGTGTCAGTACGCCGCAACATATCAAAGTTCCCAGTAAGTCCGGTGATTTCCGAGCTGTGCGCATGCAGCGCCACATTACGATAGCAAATAATGCTAATACGATGACAGATCCAACAAAGCCGAATTCTTCGCCGATAACGGAGAAAATAAAATCTGTGTGTTGTTCAGGAACAAACTCTCCACGCGTTTGTTGGCCTTGTCCAAAGCCTTGACCGGTTAATCCCCCACTTCCGATAGCAATTTGCGCTTGTGTTTGCTGGTACGCTGCTTCGGTCTGGCTGGAAGCAGGATCAATGAATGATGTGAGTCTGTCTTGCTGGTAGTCCTGCAGTACACCGCTGCTCCAAACTAATGCAGATAGGATTACGCCTACGACTGTGAGCACAAATATATGCCTCGTTTGTGCCCCTGCAACGAGCAACATTCCCATTGTTATGGCTATGAACACAAGAGCGGTGCCAACGTCTGTTTCTAACAGGATTAGTCCGATCGGGATTATACCTAGCAAAAGACCATTACCTAATTGACGAGCATCCAAGCGCCCATTAAATCTCTCAAGGTAGTTAGCAAGCATGAAGATATAAGCAATTTTGCATAGTTCTGATGGCTGAAGTTGGAAGCTCCCAAATTCAAACCATGCTTTTGTTCCATTTCTCTCGACTCCAAGCGGCGTTAGGACCAGCAGAAGGAGGAACATTCCACCCCAGAAGACCGCAGGTACCCAATCTCGAATTCTTCGATAAGGGAAATAAGCTGCTGTAGCCATTGCTACTACTCCTGCTACGAGGAAAAGCAATTGTCGATTCAGGTATGCTCTGTCGTATGAGTCTGGATCATTTCCCCGAGTAGCACTGTAAACCATGAATGCCCCAATGATGGCTAGAGCAATACTGCTCAGCACGAGGGCTATATCTACGTGTAGCCAAGGCGACCAAGGGTCACCAGTTGGGTTCAAATTAAGATTTTTTCGGTTTCTTCGAGTCTTCACGAACTACTATCTTCCTCATTTGTATTTTCCATTTCAGTAACCGGATTGAGCGATGACTTTACAGCCTGTTCTTTTGCTATTTCATCCTTTTCAGCTTGACTCAGAAAAGCAGGCACTCTTTCTAAAGCTATGCTCTCAAAATATCTTCTGATTACTGGTGCCGCTACCTGACCTCCGAAACCCGCCTCTTCAAGAACGACTACAGCCACATATTCTGGATCTGGATTAGGTCCCCATCCCACAAATAACCCGTAGTCTGCAATCAATGCATTTTCTACTTGTTTCTCAGAGGTTCCTGTCTTGCCTGAGACAGGCCACTGTTCGTGCGGAAAATCTTTGAAAGCATTATATGCAGTTCCTTCAGTTCCAATTTCCGAGCGCCATGTTGTTACAGCAGCGAGGCCCTCAAGTATCGGATCTGAAAATGCATCTGGGAGAAAGATTTCTTTTAGTATTCTTGGAGCGAATTCAACTTGTGTCTCCCCCGTTATGGGGTCAAGAATGCGTTGCCCTAAGTTAGGTGCGTAAAGTGTCCCTCCATTAACTAATGCGGAATATGCATTTACGATTTGAAGCGGAGTTGCTAAAACATCCCCTTGACCAATTGAGGTATTCAAAGTATCACCTGTTAGCCACTGACCGGTGAGGAATGCTTCTGGGTTCTCACGATATGCGTCTCGCCGTGAGGCCGGGGTTGGAATTCTGCCGCTCCCTTCACCGGCAAGCGTGACTCCCGTTCGGCTACCATAGCCAAAACTTTTTGCCGCTACCTGCACTGATTCAAGGTCAAAGCCTGGAAGAATATCGAAGCTAGCGGCAAGGTTGTAGAAGTAAACATCTGATGAATACGTCAACGCCAACCTTAGATCAACATCGCCGTAGGCAGCTTCGCCTGCGTTTTGAAATCGGCAGGTTCCACCCTCACAACTTGGAATTAGGAATACTCCTTCATCATAGAAGAAGTCGTCAATGCTCAAAATTCCGCGGGAACCTATTAACCCTGTATCGAGTGCTGCATAGGCAGTAAAAGGTTTAAATGTTGATCCAGGAGGATATGTTCCCTGTATGGCTCGGTTAAGAAGTGGAAGATAATTTCCAGGATCAGTGAGTTCGTCAAAATCGTCATTACTTATCCCAGATACGAATAATTCAGGGTCAAATGATGGGTAAGAGGCCATAGCTACAATTGACCCGTTCCTTGGGTCCATCACGACCATTGCTCCCGCAGGTGCATTAAAGATCACGACTCCTTCTTCTTCAAACTTTGTTGGTTGTTGCTTAGCTATGGCTAACCCTCTGGCTAATTCTTGTTCGGCCAAAGCTTGAAGGTCTATATCGATTGTTAATTGAACATCGCTTCCCGCTTTGGCTGGAATTTCTTCATTGACTTCAAGAATATTGTTGAATTTGTCGACGGTAACTACTTTTGTTCCAGGCGTTCCTCGAAGTGCGTCCTCATAGAAGAGTTCAATTCCGCTTTTACCGATTTCATCGTTTGCCAGATATGTCTTTTCTTTAAGAGCGACAGAGGGCATTTCCTCTTCGCTGAGAAGACCGACATAGCCAAGAATATGTGCAGCTAACGAACCGTATGGATAGTCACGAACAGTCGTGACTGTTGTATTAACTCCAGGGAATTTATATGAATACTCGGCAAGGTAAATTTGTAATTCCTCAGAAATGTCCTGAACCACTGGCACCTCAGCAAATGGCCCATACCTGTTGGAACGATATGCTGAGTCGATTTCTTGCACTTTTGTAAGATTTCCAGAGCGACTTATTTCAGTAGCCAGATCAAAGAACAAGTCTTGCAAATCATCTGCAGCGACTGTAGACATTTCTTCTTTGTCAATTGTGACTAAAATCGACGCCCTATTATCGACTAATACTCTTCCCTTTGCATCAAGAATTCTTCCACGTGGCGCAAGTTCAATTATAGTTTCGGTAGTGTTATCAGCCGCACGTTCGACAAAAGCGGTTTCCTTAATCACTTGCAGATACCAAAGTCTGGCAATCAAAGGTACGAAAAGTGAAATCGCTACTGCTGCGAGTACTGCCAGTCTTAATCTATGAGATTGAGGCAGATATCTTGAACTAACAGACATTTTGATCCCTTAGTTCCGCTGTACTCGTGTCATTGCGATTTGATTATTTCGGTAATTACCTTGGTGAAATACCCATTCCATCAAAAAATGCAGCAGCGGAATAAATAAGCCCGTGTAAAGACCTCCTACAACCAAAATTTTTCCAAAATTCTTGTTATAAAGATTAGGTTCTGCAATAAGTTCCCCAAATAGGACGAAAGTAACCAAGCCCAAAACTATGCCTACGAGAGAAATTACGGTGCGGACGATCCTTTCAACGTCTTCAGCGATAAGTTCCGAAATTATTCCAAGCAAGTATCCGATTAACGCATATGTCAGGGCGCTTAATCCCATTGGGGAAGCGAGATATAAATCTACAAGAAAGCCGCTTGCAAAGCCCATTATGGCCCCATCGGTTGGGCCCCCATGCCAACCTGAAGCTACTGCTACTCCCAACATGATTTCGGGCATGACACCAAAAAATCGAATACTTGCGAACAACTCAAGTTGCAGTATCAAAAGAACTATCAGAACTGCGCCTGCTTTCACTAATCGAAAGAAAGTCATTGCTAACCCCCCCCTGAGTCGGAAGTTACCGGCTGGTATAGGACAACTGTTACAAACTCTAGATTTTCTAATTGTCCCGTAGGCGCAACAACCAATTCTTTTTCAAGGTTAATCTCATCTACAATGATTTCTAGAATCGTTCCGACAGCGAAACCACCGGGATAGGGACTTCTTTCAGAACCGCTTGTTACCATGATTGATCCGATTTCTACGTCAGTTGAGACTGGAATACCATCCGATACTTTCAAAGGCTGGCCTACGCCTCCTCCACTGAGAATTCCTATTTCGTTCGTTCCAACGGCTAGGACCCCCACATTAACATTTGGGTCGGTGATAAGCCGCACACGCGAACTGCGCAGACCCGGATCCTCGATCCGTCCTATCAATCCACCTACCGATACGACAGCCATTCCTTCCCTAATTCCATTTTGTGTTCCTTTACCAATTTCGATCATGTAAGGATCAAAATTTGAGACTGATCGTGCAGTGATCTCTGCAACAATTGTTTCTTGGCCGCCTAGATTTTCGAGATCGAGTTGCGTTCGCAGTGCAGCTAACTCTTCAACCGCACCTTCAGTAGTTACGCGGTATTCAAGTAGCTCGCTCAATTGCTCGCGTAGAAGTGCATTTTCCTTTTCCAGAGTATCTCCTTCAGAAAGAGATTCCCAAGCATCCGCTATTGGGTCAAAAATTGTGCTTGCAATATTTCTGAATGGCTCGATAATAGCTGTAGTAGCCTTTCGAAGGTTTGCTAAGGGTTCGTACCCTCGAGCATCAAGAGAGATTAGCGTTACAGATGTCAATAGAAGAATTGCGAGTGTAAACCGAGAGCCACTGCTTCTTTGTGGCACAGCCATTCAAACCTCCCCTTCTAGATTTGAGTGGAGGTGAAGAGTACCCCTTTTAGTGAGTCAAACGCCTCTAATGATTTACCTGAGCCTAATGCAACAGCGTGTAGCGGGTTTGGCGAAACACATACCGGCATTCCAGTCTCGTGAGCTATACATTCGGGCATACCAGTTAGCAGTGCCCCGCCCCCAGCAAGCATAATTCCTTTTTCCATGATGTCTGCGGCTAGTTCGGGAGGTGTTACGTCCAGAGTCATCTTGACCGCGTCTAAAATTGCCGATAGTGGCTCTGCTATCGCTTCTCGAATTTCAGACGTTGATGTCACAATTGTTTTAGGCAACCCAGTTATCAGGTCCCTTCCTCGCACTTCGGCAAAAACTTCTTCAGTGGACCATGCACTAGCGAGTTTAATCTTGAGCTCTTCTGCTGTTCTGACTCCCAATGCAACGCTATATTCCTTCTTTATGAACTGAATGATTGAATTATCAAGTTCATCTCCACCAACACGAACAGACTTATTCGCAACGACTCCTCCAAGGGAAATGACAGCTACTTCGGTTGTCCCACCGCCAATATCGACGATCATATTTCCACTCGGGTCCTGAACCTGCATACCGGAACCTATTGCTGCTGCCATTGGCTCTTCGATAATGTACGCAGGTTTCCTGGCTCCCGCAAACTCTGCTGCCTCTTGAACTGCTCGCTGCTCAACGCCAGTTATTCCAGAAGGAACACAAATAACCATTCGCGGTTTAGCAAGTCTACTCTGGTGGACCTTTTCAATAAAGTGTCGAAGCATTTGCTCACACATGTCAAAATCGGCAATAACTCCATCTCTGAGTGGTCGCGAAGCTTGGATATGGCTGGGAGTTCGCCCTATCATCCTTTTGGCATCAGATCCTACGGCCAGTGCAGACCCATCTCTAATATCTATCGCAACTACTGAAGGCTCGTTTAAAACAATTCCCTCGCCCCGAACATAGACCAAAGTGTTAGCTGTACCGAGGTCAACAGCCATGTCTCTGCCCATAACGCCAAGTATTGAAGCCACTAGGAACCGCCCTGTTTCATATGCCTATGCCTCTCCAAACTGTATTAAGTTACGAGCCTCTCTCCGCATATTTATTCTACGACTTCATTAGAAAAGTGCAATGCACCACCCAAAGTTCACCGTATATTCTTTATCCGAAGAATATTTCGATTTCTCTCTTGGCAGATTCAGCTGAATCAGATCCGTGTACGAGGTTTTCAGTAAATAGAGCACTGAAGTCTCCACGAATTGTTCCAGGTTCTGCTTGGGCAGCATTGGTTGCACCCATCATTTTCCTAACGATTTCCCATGTATCTTCAGGCCCTTCAATGACCATTGCAACAGCGGGCGATCTCCCTATAAAATCTACTAAATCATTGTAGAAAGGCTTACCGATATGTTCCGCATAGTGCTTTTCCGCTAGCTCAGGACCAATTGTTAGCATTCGTAGTGCGACTATTTTGAGACCTTTTTTTTCAAATCGTGAGATGATCTCACCGACAAGACTTCGCTCGACGGCATCTGGTTTGCAAAGTACTAAAGTTTGTTTCATGCGGAAATCCTATCGGAATGTTTTTACTTTTGTTTAGATTGAAATTTCTGATTAGCTTCTCGTAGAGCGCCTACCACGTACATAGATCCTGTTCCGAAGATAACTCCATTACTGGAAGATACTTGAATTGCCTCCTTGAGTGCCTCTTCTGGGTTAGGGCAACTAATAGCCTTTGAGCAATATTTTGATGCTACCTTGGCTAAATCCTCAGAGGACATTGATCGAGGGCTAGAGGCTTCGGTGGTGAATATGCAGTCAAATTCGGTGGCATTGAGGTTTGATAACATCCAATCCGCATCCTTTTCCTCTGTCATCCCTACTATTAGTGCTTTGGTGCCCTCTAAAGTGAAGCTGCTTTGAAGGGTTTGCGCCGCCGCTAAGGCTCCAGGAGGGTTATGTGCGCCGTCAAGAATAAGTAATGGTTCTGTCGAGACTACTTCGAATCTTCCTGGCAAAATAATATCTTGGAAAGAGTTCTCTACGATTGATGCGGGTATTTCTAACCCTAGGAATGCCGTTGCCCCCGCGAGAGCTATTGCTGCATTCTGTCCTTGATGGACGCCATGTTGAGATAAAAATATATTTTCATAAACGGCATCATTTATTTTTAGAGATAGGTGTCGTCCACCTATTGCCAGATCATTGTCAATACATGCAAAATCTATATCACGCCTCAGGATCTTTGTAGGTTGCTCTTGAAGAATCAGATACTCTAACTCGTCGTCGGTATCACCTAGGCAGACGACTGATCCGTCTTTGATGATGCCTGCCTTTTCCCATATGAGTTTTTTTCTCCAGCCCTCAGCACCATCTGTATGATCAAATCCGACGTTGGTAATTATGGCTACTTTAGCATCAGCGATATTTGTAGCGTCATAACGGCCGAGCATGCCGACTTCAATAACGGCGACGTCAACTGCATTATTAGCGAAACAAGAAAAGGCTGCAGCTGTCATTAACTCGAACCAGCTCGGAGTTATCTTGAGCATTGAGGTTGCCAGCTTTAAGTGACTGACTACTTCTGCAAACTCATCTTCAGATATTGGTTCAGTGTTTAGTTGTATTCTTTCAGTGATTGAGCTTACGTGCGGAGAGCAATAGGTCCCTACGTTTAATCCCATTGAGCTCAGTATCTTAGAAATTAAGGCAGATGTTGAACCCTTACCATTTGTCCCTGTTATATGAATGCATGGAAAGTCCATTTGTGGACTTCCGATTGTCTGAGCCAGAAGGCGCATGTTGTCAAGTGCAGTATCATCAATCTTTTCCCTCGTTAGAGATCGGTTAATGTGACTACTAAGAAACTGTACGGATTCCTCAAAATTCATAATCGCTGAGCAAGAACTACGAAGCGGCTAAACCGCTCTCACCTCTTAATATTAATTTGGGTGGCTCAGTCTTCAAAACTACGTCCTCATTGACCACGCACGAAATGACGTCATCCCTGCCTGGAATCTCGTACATTACTTCGAGGAGGACCTCTTCAAGAATCGAACGAAGTCCTCTAGCTCCTATGCGGCGTTCAAGAGCGAGCGTAGCTATTGCTTCTAGAGCTTCGTCAGTAATTTCAAGATTTACATCCTCGAAACCAAATATTTTTTTGTATTGCTTGATTAAAGCATTTTTCGGTTCATTGAGAATTCTAACTAGTGCATCAGTCTCCAAGTTCCCGACTGCCCCGACAACCGGTAGTCGCCCTATGAACTCCGGAATGAGCCCATATTTGACGAGATCCTCGGGTTGAACCTGAGCGTAGAGTGCAGTGAGGTCTTTATCATTAGCATTACGGATATCGGCACCAAAACCTACTCCGCTACTCCCTATTCGGTTTTCAATGATCTCGTCAAGTCCCGCAAACGCTCCACCGCAAATGAAGAGAATGTTCTTCGTATCAATTTGTAAGAATTCCTGATGAGGGTGTTTCCTTCCGCCTTGTGGAGGAACTGAAGCTGAAGTTCCTTCAAGAATTTTTAAAAGCGCCTGTTGAACGCCTTCTCCTGATACGTCTCTTGTTATCGAAGGGTTTTCGCTTTTCCTGGAAACTTTATCTATTTCATCAATGTAGATGATTCCCATTTCAGCTTTCTTTACGTCTAAGTCAGCTGCTTGAATTAATTTCAGGAGAATGTTTTCAACATCTTCTCCAACGTAGCCTGCCTCCGTAAGCGCCGTAGCATCAGCGATTGCGAAAGGAACATTGAGCATTCTTGCGAGTGTTTCAGCCATTAAAGTCTTACCGCATCCGGTGGGCCCTATGAGCAAGATATTACTTTTAGAAAGTTCAACCTCGTCGTCACTTTTCTCTCCCACCTGAACGCGTTTGTAATGGTTATAAACGGCTACGGAAAGTATTCTCTTTGCTTGTTCCTGCCCAATTATGTAATCATCGAGAAAAGCGTTTATTTCCTCGGGTTTAGGAAGCTCATCAAACCCTAATTCCGATGGTTGGGAAAGCTCCTCATCAATTATTTCGTTACAGAGATCAATACATTCATCGCAAATGTAGACACCGGGGCCAGCAATTAACTTCTTTACTTGTTTTTGCGATTTCCCACAAAATGAACATTTTAGCAACTCTGAGGTTTCCCCGAATTTCGCCATTTCATTTCCCCCCTTCGATTATTAGACGGCAGATATTGGGCCGGCGTTGTCAACATTTGGTCGTGAGTTAATTACCTCATCAATTATTCCATACTCTTTGGCTTCGTACGCGTCCATAATATTATCTCGGTCAGTATCAAGGCGGATTTGCTCAACTGTCTGCCCAGTGTGAGTTGCAAGCACTTCTTCTAGCTGGTTCTTTAGTCTTTGAATTTCTCTTGATGCAATCTCCAGATCAGAGACTTGCCCCTGAGCACCCGCATATGGCTGATGAATGAGGATTCGTGAATGCGGCAACGCTAGCCTTTTCCCTGGAGTCCCGGCTGCCAGGAGTACAGCAGCAGCAGCTACGGCTTGCCCGTAACATATTGTGGCCACTTGAGGTTTGATGTAAGACATAGTGTCGTAGATGGCAAATACGGAGTTGATGTTACCGCCAGGAGAATTGATGTAAAGACTTATATCTTTATCCGGATTCTCTGACTCAAGGTGGAGCAGTTGAGCACAAACTAAATTTGCAATTCCATCATCAATTGGTGTTCCGATGAAAATAATGTTCTCTTTCAGAAGCTTTGAATAAAGGTCGTATCCCCTCTCTCCTCTATTAGTTTGTTCAACAACAGTCGGGACTAGGTAGTTAGTTGGTCCATCAATCATCTGACTCACTTGATTCTTCTTCCTTGGGTTCGGGGTCATCGGGGTTACTTCCATTTTGACTCAATTCGGGTGCATTTTCTGTGTTTTCAACGAAGATTTCTTCTTTATCAATTTCGTTTCCATCTTCGTCCTCTATTTTAACTGAATCCTCAACGAGTTTTAAGGCTTTTTGCTTGAGTAAATCTGCTTTCAGGATTCGGATTTGACCATTCTCTTGCAAAGAGTTGGTCAAGTTCTCCTTCTCCGTTTTAATACGCGAAGATAACTGCGCATCTATCTCTTCCGATGTCATTTCTAGGGAATAATCAATTTCTTCAGCTTGTATTGCTGCTTGAAGCGCATATTGTTTGGCAACATTTTCGATTTCGTTTTCTATGTCGCTTTCAGTGACTTCAATTGATTCGGCTACTGCAACTGCCCGCAATGCGAGGTCGGTTCTCACTGCTTGTTCTGATGGCTCCCTTAGGTTCGCAACGATGTCCTCTATAGATTGGTTTGTCGCTTGAAGAAATTGCTCAAACTGCATCCCTTGCTGCGCCATGCGCATTGCCATGTCCTGAACTTGCTGCTGGATTTGTTCTTGTATTAGGGGTTCCGGTATCTCTTCAGTAACCAGCTCAGATATTGCCTCAAGTATTTTGGAAGTTACCTGTCCGGGTAGTTGATTCCGTTTCATCTCTTCCATGCGTTCTCTGGTATCAGCCACAAGCAAGTCGACTGTCTCAAATTCAGATAGCTCTGCAACTAATTCATCAGTTAATTCAGGGAGAGTCTTCTCTTCAACGCTTAGAATTTTTGCCACGAAACCTAACTCAGCGTCCTCCTCGGAGGGGTGCGGTCCTCCAAATTCAATTTCTTGACCAATTTCAGCACCCTCCAGGGAAGCATTAATTTCTTCAATAATAAATGAAGATCCAATTTCAAACACAAATCCTTCGGCTGTCAGAGTCTCTTCTGGTTCACCATTGATAGCTCCTGATAAATCCATAGTTATGAAGTCACCAGTAGTAGCCGGTCGACCAACTTCGTTCCGCTCGGAAGCTTGCTCCAGCAACCTATTTACGCTTTCGTCTATTTCTTCTTGAGTTACATGTGGACTAGGCACTCTTATTTCTAAGTTTTTGTATCCTTGAATCTCTAAAGTTGGTCTAACTTCAACAGTCGCTTCAAAAACCGCAGGTCCGGATTCTTGCCCTTCGATGAGTTCAAGTTGAGGTTGCGCTATGACATCTAGTTCGTGTTCATTGACCGCTTGAAAGTAGACTTCGCCGACGATGTCATTGAGAGCTTCACTTCTAGCGTATTCTTTTCCAAATTTAGCTTCAAGCACTTTTCTTGGTGCTTTGCCTTGACGGAAGCCAGGAAGTTTTACTTCTTTCGATATTTTTTTGAAAGCTTCATCTATTGCAACATCGATAACGTCCTCGGGCACCTCAATGTTAACTTTCACCTTGTTATCTTCTAAATTTTTTACCGAACTATTCACAGACCGAAAGTGTATCCGCTTGTTTGGTGCTCTCATCCAAGTGCAGGGTGATTTCTAAATCTTCTTTCTATCAAAAATCATAAAAACCCGATAGCATCGTAAATCTGCGGGTGTAGTTCAACGGCTAGAACCTCAGCCTTCCAAGCTGATGATGGGAGTTCGATTCTCCTCACCCGCTCTGACGTAATATTGTGGACAGGAGCGAAAGAGGTCCAATTGTCATCAATATTTGTAGGGATAGCGGGCGGTAGTTGCTCAGGGAAAACAACTTTGGTCAAAAGTATTGAAGAGAACCTGAGTTTTTCTGTAGCAAGGTTGGCTTTTGATAGCTACTACTGTGATCAAGGCCATCTTCCGATTAAAGAGCGTGCCTTGGTTAATTACGACCACCCCGACTCACTTGACGTTGATCTGTTTATAGACGATCTTCGAATGCTGCGAAGAGGATTTGATATTTCGTCACCCGTCTACGATTTTGCAACACACACTCGAAGCGACAAAGTTGCTGACATATCACCGACTGAAGTTATTCTTTTTGACGGTATTCTTCTTCTCGCTTTCTCTGAAATTTCTGATTTGCTGGATCTTAAGATCTTTGTTTCAGCCCCTGAAAATACCCGTTTAGAACGTCGTATATTACGGGATGTAGCAGAAAGAGGAAGAACAGCCGAACAGGCGCATACGCAATTCCTAAAAACAGTCCAGCCTATGCACGCTCAATTTGTTGAGCCTTCAAAGAAGAATGCAGATCTTATCCTTGACGGCGAGGGGGATATCAACGAGATGGCGAAAACTGTTGAAAACCAAATTGATTTTTTATTACTTGGCAGTGACTAACTCCTACTTTCGTTGAGCACAGATTCGCCACCCAGTGAAGTGATAATTGCGTCAACATAGTACCTTGCCCCGAGAGGCATCGTATGAACCCCGTCGCGCGAAAAGTACTCAGGTTTATTGTTTGAAAGCGAATACCAATCAAGAAGCTCGGTATTCTCAAATCTGACAACAGCCTCACTCAACAAATCGTTCACTTTATTCTCCCATCGCCTCGGAACGCGTACATTTATCAAAAGGACTTTTCTGGCGTCCCGAAGTAATTCAAGGGATTCATTAACTATGCTCTCATCTATTACCCCGTTATTCCCTAGGTGTATAACTACGATTTCACCTACTTCGTTCTGCTTATCAAGATCTCGGACAATCCCACGCAATTCGTACCATTGGCGATTCTTAGCTGCAGAAACTGTTACTTGGTCAGAAATAGTTGAAATGTCCTGACGAAATGCTTCTTCAACGCCATCATTCCCGACATCTGTGAGCGCTCCAAGCATGACCGAGTCTCCAATGAAGGTAATACGGTCAAAGTAGATCGAAACTGCGTAAGAGGTGATATTCATTAATTCTTGCCACACTTCTGGATTGGCGACCAATGCGTCTTGGAACTCAGCTAAATCAAACGTCAGGTCGTCAAAGTTAATTTGATTTATAGTCTGGCCATCGACTGCGTCATCCAGAACTAGAAGTGGCTTTTCTTCAGCCGGAGTAGTTTGAGGTTGTGGAGTAATTTGTGGTGCTGGGCTTGGAGTTGGCGTCATCGGGGTTGACACAGAATTATCTTTTTTGGCTATATCTATTGCTTCATCAGAGTTCTCATCTGCTGCCACATCAACAGTTTCAAATTGCTGAATGCTCCTATCGGCCTGAACACCTTGGAGGATCATGATGCTCGCCAATATTCCCAAAGCCGAAAGCGCAAATTTAGGAAGTGATGACTTTAGCTCTTTAATTCTTTTAACTTTTGCTAGCTCCCTCATCATTCTTCGTTCCCGAATTGGACGTTCTACACATTGGTAACTTATCTCCACGAGCACGAGGGTTACGAACATTCTGACAGCGAAAAGCTCCCATCCGTTAATATCCACATCGACGCGCTCTCTCGTGAGTTGAAATACGGGCCAATGCCAAAGGTACAAACCATATGACCGCTTCCCTATCCAAACAAACGGAGCTAATCCAAGTATTGAGTTAAGATACGAGTTCGGGATTACTACGCAGGCTATAACGATCGCAGTTACGGTTGAAGTTATCAGGAATCCTCCACGGAATAATTGATCTGCATCCGGCATGAGTAACGTGTAATGCATATTTGCCCAAACGAGGATACCTATTGCTGCAATACCAACAAGAAAAGAAGCATCCTTGCCTTTAGGGAATAGTTTTGATTTCTCAACGCTCCAAGGCCGCCAAATATAGGCAAGTAATGCCCCGATTAATAACCCTGAAGCTCTGGTGTCAGTTCCGTAATACACTCTAAGAGGGTCTTCAAAGGGCTGGTACATAGTCCACATCAGAAAAGCTGAACTCGTTATGCCTAAAATAAGCAGTGATATGGTTACTTTTCGGTTTATGTGCTTTTGGAGGCAGAGCAGAAGAACAGGCCAAAGCAAATAAAACTGTTCCTCGACTGCTAGGGACCAAAGATGGTGAAAGAAGTTCTTGCGCTCAAAAACGTCAGTGTAAGAAATCTCTTGAAAAATACCGAACCAGTTATATACATAACCTAAAGTCGAAAGCACCTCTCCTTTAGTGGGAACGACATCTTCGGCCATTGAATAGGCAAAGGCAACTGACCCTCCTATGTAAAGAAATAACGCAGGAAGCAACCTCCTAGCTCGCCTTACCCAGAATTGCCGAAGGTTGATGCCACGATTTAAATTGAACTCCTCGAGGAGCAAGGCAGTGATTAAATAGCCGCTGATGACGAAAAAGATTTCGACACCCAGGAAGCCACCCGGAACACTTTCTATTTCGGAATGATATGCAATCACTGCCACCACAGCGAGCGCTCGTAAACCGTCCAACCCAGGCATGTAAGGAAGTCCGGCGGTATTGCGATTTTTATCAGCGAATGTCTTTGAATCTCTACTTGTCTTAGAATTGGAATTCATTACATTTCAGATTAGTGCGATGTGTAAAGATCTTGCTTTATTACTGGCTCTCCTGTCTTTCAAGGAACTCGTAAACTTCAACCATATCCACACCAGGGAAGCGCGAGAAACTTCTCGCTGGCAACGGTAATCCCGAAGATACGTTACTTCGGTCTCTAGCTGAAGGCCATGCTACTCCTTGCCAATGCTGCCTTACGCTTGCTCTTGGAGTATTGCAACATTCTTTATCTGGGCAATGCGATGTTGAGAATCTTTTTGTATCGCTGCCTCGGAACCATTTTGCTTGGTCTGCCGTTGTCCCTATCGTAACAGCGTGATAGGGCACTCTGTCTGCTTCAACATGAGTAACGCACCAATACTTTCCGGAAGGCGTGTCAGTGTATTGATAGTGCAAAGAAAGTGAGTCCTGTGTATGAAAAGCCTGCCGGGTTCCCCAGTTCCTGCATAAATGTTCACCCTCAATTGTTCCGTCGATACCTTGTGGAAGAGGAACACCATCGTTTTCATAAGCTTTCCAAACAACGCCTTCATCATCTGACCTTAGGAAATGCAATGTCAACCCAAGGTGCTGAGTCGCTAAATTAGTCAATCTATGCCCTGCCATTTCGTATGAAATATAAAAGATTTCCTGTAAATCCTCTATAGATATGTCCATAGATTCATATGCTTTTTGTAAAAAATCCACTGCTGGCTTCTCAGGAGCAAGGATTGCGGCTGCGAAATAGTTTGATTCCACTCGTTGCCGCAGGTATGTTCCGACATCATCCGCAACCTCGTGATCTAGAGCGTAATGGCCGAGTGTTTGGAGCACAACCGAGCGTGAGGCACGAGTTGATAGATCATTCCTTTGAGGAATGTAGATAATCTTTTCCCTCTGATCAGTTATTGACCTTGTCGTTTGAGGTATGTTTTCAGCGCGTTTCACAGAAAAGCCAAAGTGATCACACACATCCATAAGAATACGCTCAGAAACCGGACCTGAACCCGGGTAATCGAGAGAATTCAAAATACTCTGAGCAATAGTTTCGATTTCCTCATAATAATTATTCTTACTGCTCATCTCACTTCGTAAGTCTTTATTTGAATTTCGAGCAATATTTTTAGGTGTATTTGGATTAGAAATCGTGAAAGTATTATCCTCCTCAAGAGCTGAATACAATCCGATGATGTGCTCCAAGATTTCGTCTGGCATTCTTGACGAAGGCCTAAGATAAGGTAATTTTCGCTGCTTATTTTGTGGTTCGTCTTGCAACCTTCGAAGTTCAATTTCTAAACCCGCTCTTCGATTCGGTGGCTCAGGGTCAAGAAGGTCCGACGGGGTACAATCCAGAGCAGAAGCAAGTTCTCTGATCAAAGTGACTCTCGGTTCCATAATACCATTTTCGAGTTGGGAGAGATATGGAGCAGGTTTACTTATAATTTTACCGAGCTGCACTAGAGTATAATTATTCCTCTTGCGATAATATTTTAGCCGTTGTCCAAACACTAATGAATCCACATTCATCTCCTAAATATGTAAAAAGCATACCCCGAGACAAATAACTTTTGGCTTTTTTATCGATTTCAATAATTTCTGCATTATTTAGCCAGTTATAAGGTTGATTTTAGTAGAGTTCTACTGCATCGTGGATACGCACACATTACTTCCCCCTCAAGGAGACAACGATGTCTAAGTCATTTGAAGAACAGGTCGACCAACTTAATAATGAATGGAAAGAGAACGATCGATGGGCCGGAGTCGTTCGTGACTACTCAGCAGAAGAAGTTATAAACCTTCGAGGTTCAGTTGATATTGAATACAGTCTCGCACGTCGCGGCGCAGAAAAGCTCTGGGAGAAACTAAACAGCAACGCCTACACTCACGCAATGGGTGCTCTAACAGGCGGCCAAGCTGTTCAAATGGTTAAAGGCGGCCTAGAAGCCATCTATCTCTCAGGTTGGCAAGTCGCTGGCGATGCAAACCTAGCTGAGCAGGTCTACCCAGACCAAAGCCTCTATCCCGCAAATTCAGTACCCACAGTCGTTCGAAGGATAAACAACGCTCTTAGAAGAGCTGATCAAATCGAATGGAGTGAAGGAAACAGAGATCGTGAATGGCTCATCCCAATCGTCGCAGACGCTGAAGCTGGTTTCGGTGGACCACTTAACGCATTTGAACTCATGAAATCAATGATTGAAGCTGGAGCAGCCGGCGTTCATTGGGAGGATCAATTAGCAAGCGAAAAGAAATGCGGTCACATGGGTGGGAAAGTCCTCGTTCCGACCCAGCAACATATTCGCACACTAACAGCAGCCCGTTTAGCTGCAGACGTAATGAACGTACCTTCAGTCGTTGTCGCTAGAACTGATTCTCTCGCAGCCACACTCCTAACTAGCGATGTAGACGAACGAGATCAAAGGTTCTGCACAGGAGAACGCTCTGCAGAAGGATTTTTCCATGTTGAGAATGGAATGGATGCCGCTATCTCACGTGGCCTAGCATACGCACCATATGCTGACCTCGTCTGGTGTGAAACCAGCACCCCGGACTTGGATGAAGCCAAACGCTTTGCTGAAGCGATGAAAGCGGAATTTCCAGACAAGATGCTCGCATACAACTGCTCACCATCATTCAATTGGAAAGCAGCACTTGATGATGACACGATAGCTAAATTCCAAAGAGAGCTTGGTGCCATGGGCTACCGATTCCAATTTATTACGTTAGCAGGATGGCATGCATTAAACGCCTCCATGTTTGAACTATCCAAGGCCTACACTGACAGGGATATGACAGCATATGTGGAACTTCAGCAACGAGAATTTGCTATGGAAGACGATGGGTATAGCGCTACACGTCACCAACGTGAAGTCGGAGCTGGCTATTTTGATCAAGTCGCAACTGTTATCTCCGGCGGAACTGCCAGCACATTAGCGCTGAAAGGCAGCACTGAGGAAGAACAGTTCTGACACATATCCCATCAAGCACTAATGTAGAGCTTGCTAGAACAAGGGGTGTATATGAGCTCAGAAAAGATAACTAGAGGACCTCTTGAAATAGATTCTGCTTTATCTTCATTTATCGAAATGAAGGTGCTTGACGGGCTTGCAATAGAGCCTCTGGAGTTTTGGGACAAGTTCGGAGCATTTCTCAAAGAATACAAAATCCTCGCTGACCAATTCCTAAAATCCAGAGATGACATCCAATCATTAATTGATCAATGGCATATAGAACGCAAAGATGAAGTCCATGATGAGGACTCCTACAAGTCTTTCTTAGCCGACATTGGCTACATACTCCCCAGACCTCAGACTGTTACTGTCAATACGAATAACGTTGACCCTGAAATTGCTGCTGTCGCCGCTCCACAGCTTGTAGTCCCAATTGACAATGCTCGATATGCACTAAATGCCGCAAACGCTCGATGGGGAAGCCTCTACGACGCCTTATACGGAACTGATATCATCAGCGATGCAGATGGCGCTGAAGCAACCGGACCCTATAACCCTAAAAGAGGGGCAAAGGTCATTGAATACACGCGGACCCTACTCGATAAACATTTTCCACTACTTTCACTTAGCCACGAAGATTCACTTAGCTACCGGATAGTCAATCAAAACTTGATAGTTGCTACCACTAATGGAGATGCGACACTAGTAGATAAAGAACAGTTCATTGGCTACACCGGGAATACAGACAGTCCAGAGTCAATATTTCTTCGCAAAAATAACTTGCATATAGAGATCATCATTGATCCAAAAGACCAAATAGGTTCCACAGATTCAGCAAATATAGCCGATGTGATGGTCGAGTCCGCTGTCAGCACAATCATGGACTGCGAAGACTCAGTAGCCACTGTTGATGCAGAAGATAAAGTCACGGCATATGCTAACTGGCTTGGCTTAATGAAAGGAACCCTTGAAACTAGTTTCATAAAAGGCTCCCAAACCATCATCAGAAAGTTAAACCCTGATTCATTAATCACTTTAGCCAACGGAGAGCAAGGCATTATTAGAAGACGATCGCTCCTCCTCGTTCGAAACGTAGGCATGCACCTCACCACGGACATGATTACCGTCGATGGCGAAAGTGTGCACGAGACATTAATTGACGCTGTAGTGACAACTCTATGCGGCATGCATGACCTAATAAAAGCTGATCACCTCAAGAACAGCCCGGCTGGATCAATCTACATCGTTAAGCCCAAAATGCATGGCCCTGATGAAGTCGCAATGGCTGACAAAATGTTCTCAACCATTGAGTCAATGCTCAGCCTGAACCCCAACACCATCAAAATCGGGATCATGGACGAGGAACGGCGTACGTCTCTAAACTTACTGGCTTGCATTGAGGCAGCATCGGAACGTGTCGTATTTATCAATACTGGATTCCTTGACAGGACTGGTGACGAAATCCACACGAGTATGGAAGCTGGACCAGTTGTCCCCAAAACTGAAATGAAAACTCAACAATGGCTTTCAGCATACGAAAATATTAATGTTGATGAAGGCCTCGAAGCTGGGCTTCTGGGCCACGGTCAGATCGGCAAAGGCATGTGGGCGCGTCCCGATGACATGGCGGACATGCTTAAAGAAAAAATTTCGCACCCTCTTGCAGGAGCAAGTTGTGCATGGGTTCCTTCACCTACTGCTGCAACATTACATTCCCTACATTACTTTGATGTGAATGTTGCTGATGTCCAAAGATCATTGGAGGATAGAGAATTAACGAGTCGTGAGCTTATGCTTCGAATTCCAACACTAGAAGCAGGCAGAGAACTAAGCCCACAGGAAATTAATTCTGAATTACGAAACAATGCGCAGGGCATACTCGGATATGTATCTCGATGGGTAGGTCAAGGTGTTGGCTGCTCAAAAGTACCGGATATAAATGATGTTCAACTAATGGAAGATCGAGCAACACTTCGAATATCGAGTCAACACATAACAAATTGGCTTCATCATGGGGTAATTACTGAGGAGCAAATCCACAATACTATGCAAGAGATGGCAGCTCTAGTGGATGATCAGAACAGCGATGACCCTGATTACATACCCATGTCTGATGACTTAAATGAGAGTATTTCATATCAAGCTGCTTTGGCACTTATTTTTGAAGGACGAGACCAATCAAACGGCTATACAGAATTTCTTCTTACTGAACGCCGACAAAGAATGAAAGCCTCGTTAGCTAAGAAATCAGACATTTAGTCAGCGCCCCCGGCAGGAGTCGAACCTGCGACCTACGGATTAGAAGTCCGTTGCTCTATCCAGCTGAGCTACGGAGGCCTCCTATAAGACTAGAGGTTAAAATAGCGAAGTTGCTATCAGAATGGACGATCGCCAAGAATTGTTGTTCTTTCCATTCTCCTGTGAGCTGGAAGAAAATCATCAGTTCCGGTGTGTTGTACGCAACGGTTATCCCAAAGGACTATTGTTGTCTCATCCCACTTAACCCGTATTTGAATGCTTGGATCTCTTATTGCGTTTTCTAAACGCCGCAAAAGGGTATTGCTTCTATTTTCATCAACCCCATCTATGTGAGCTGTGAAGAAGTTATTCGTAAATATTGCCTTCTCTCTGGTTTCCGGATGTGTGCGAATTACCGGATGACTTACCAAAGGATATTTTTTTCTTGTTGATTCAATATCCTTTTTGTCAAGGACGTGATGATTTTTTTTAAACCAGTCATGAGTGGCGGTTAACTCTGATACTGCGTTTTTCGTTTCAAGATCCAACCGGCTGTACGCCTCAACAGCATTAGCGAAGCAGGTATCTCCTCCGACTTCTGGTACCACTACTCCCCTGAGGATAGACCCCATAGGCGGTTTCTCTCGGTAAGTAACGTCTGAATGCCAATCGGTCGCAGAATAATGTGTTTTTTTCGTTGAACCTCCTGACTCCAGCACTATTATTTCTTGATAGTCGACGTGTTTGTTAGCGAATGGATGAATTTCAAGGTTCCCAAAGTGTTTTGAAAAGTTGACATGTTCTTCAGAAGTTAACGACTGATTGCGAAGAACCAGCACCTTGTGTTCGAGCCATAATCTTTGAAGATCATCAATCGCCTTAGTACTAAGATTCCTTAAATCGATTCCTTGCACCTCAGCTCCAAAAAAGTTGTTTAGTCGTACTACTTTCATGAGAGTCAGACTGGCTTAGTGCCGATTATTGTGACGCGCTCAACGTGCCTTTTCTGTGGGTAGAAATCGTTGGAGGCCTGATGTTGCACAATTCTATTGTCCCACATGACAATGGTGTTGACCTCCCATTTGATTCTGCACTGCACTGAAGGACTCTGTATCGCATGCTGTAAAGTTTTGAGGAGATACTGGCTTTCGTCTCTAGCTATTCCTTCTATATGTGAAACAAAAGGTTTATTTGTGTATATCCCCCGCTCCCCTGTCTCAGGGTGTGTTCGAATTACTGGATGACGGGCTGGAGGGTATTTCTTTTGTTTCTCCTTTCTTTCTTTTTCTGACATGTTTCGTCCGAATGTTTTAGAAAAGTCGTGAATTGCGTATAGCGAATCGACTCGATCTTTTATTTCAGGGTCTAAGCGGTTGTAGGCTTCTGCAGTGTTCGCAAATGAGGTGTCGCCACCGACTTCAGGGATGGTTCGCCCACGCAAGATTGACCCCATTGATGGCTTTTGCCGCCAAGTTACATCGGAATGCCAATTTGAAGCAGCGTATTGAACTTTGTCGTTAGAGATGATCTTTACTATCTCTGGATATTCTTTTGGATGGGGAGCGAACGGGTGTACTTCTAGCTCGCCAAAGTTTTTTCCAAATTCGATATGTTCCTGTCTCGTAAGATCTTGATTCCTAAATACAAGCACCTTATGTCTAAGCCATTCTTCTTTGATTGCTTGTATCTCACCTTTGTTTGTTCTGGCAAGATTTATGTCGGTAATCTCTGCGCCTACAAATCCTGTGATCGGATGAATATTCAATATCCCCCCCTTTATGCGAACATAGCACTGAAAAATCTTTTTTAAGATTATCTGTTAAATGTTGTCACGTTAAGTCCAGAATGGCTTTATCATAAGGTGTCGCCCGTTATTCGGGCCATGGTGGCCGTAGCTCAGCCTGGTAGAGCCCCTGTTTGTGGTACAGGTGGTCGCGGGTTCAAATCCCGTCGGTCACCCGACAAAAAGTACACTTGGATCTCAGATTTTAGTTCCTCTTGAACAAATGAGATATCAAAATGGCCGGTCACCAATGATTGTGACCCTCTCAACAACTCGCTCATTTGGATAGAAATCCGCAGCAACTGCATGTTGTGATGATCGATTGTCCCACATCACAAATGTGTCAACTTCCCATTTGAGTCGAAATTGTACTGTAGGACTCATGATCGCTTTTTCCAAAATCGCTAATAGCTTTTCGCTTTCTTCCGGCGAGACCCCTTCAATGTAATCTGTGTGATATCCGTTGGTATAGATGCTTCGCTCCCCTGTTTCAGGGTGAGTTCTCACTACAGGGTGACGGGCTGGAGGGTATTTCTCTTGCAACTCTGCGCGTTCTTCTTCGGTAAATTTCTCTCCAATGCTTTTCGTAAAGTCATGTATGGCGTATAGATCATCAATTTGAGATTTAATAGAATCGGGTAAGAGTTCGTAAGCGGCGGCTGCGCTTGCGAAACAAGTATCGCCACCGGTCTCTGGAATAACAACGCCTCGAAGAATAGAGCCTAATGAGGGTTCTTCGCGCCAAGTTACATCTGAATGCCAGATTACTGCTGCGAATTCTTTTTCTGGGTTTGATGCGATTCGAAGTATTTCGGGAGAATCACCGAGTCCGACATGCCCACCTCGCGCGAAGGGGTGAATTTCTAGCTCTCCGAACTTTCTCCCAAAAGCTATGTGATCTTCAACGGTAATGTGCTGATCTCGGAAAACTAAAACTTTATGATC
>DBHP01000091.1:114519-114865 GCA_002295705.1 Candidatus Neomicrothrix sp. UBA825
CCTGATATCTGTTCAATTAGCATGCTTGCCTCATAATGTTTATTTTAAGGGCTACTTACTAGCTAGTCATTTCCTTTTCAATTATTTAGAGTTTAGATCAATAAATCAAGGTCTTTTCAAGGCTGTACAGTTTGCTACCAACCAAGATTTTTAATATTGCTGTGCTGACTCGCATCATTATCAGCATATTCCCGCTAGGATTTCAATTTCTAGCGCCTCTAGCTCAATTGGCAGAGCATCGGACTCTTAATCCGCAGGTTCTGGGTTCAAGTCCCAGGGGGCGTACAACGGATAATAAACCTAGGCATTCGGCCAAGTCACTTAATGCAAGGAAATTACCTCTACT
>DBHP01000099.1 GCA_002295705.1 Candidatus Neomicrothrix sp. UBA825
GCAAGTTCGAGTGCAGCTAGGTTTAGTTTCTTTCCGATACCTTTACCACGAGCTGAACTGTCGACTACGACATCTTCAATCCATGCACGTATTCCGGTTGGGATTTGGAAGATTATGAGCGTCATTGTTCCCAATATCATGCCGTTTTCGTCCTCGGCTATGAGAATCTGAGCTGAGTCTGACTCAATAATCATTTGCAACGCTTCTCCGGTAGGTGGATTGCTCGAAGAAGATAATTGCGGGATCAATAGTCTGTAGGCATCTGTAAGAGATTCTGTTACCTCAGTTACTGGTCTAATAGTTACCATGAAAATATCGTATCCTCCTTTCAAACGAATGGTCATTTGAAGTGCAATATCAGAAAAGAATGATTAAAGTTTTGTTCGATGAGTGAATTTGGAATGATTACCGATGAGTCTTCCACAAAAGCTCCCATTATGGTTATAGCCTTCGCTGGGTGGAATGATGCTGGAGGTGCTTCTACTTGGGCAATTCGAAGTCTTATTGAAAAGACTATTGCAACAGAAATTCTCACTTTTGATTCCGAAGATTATTATGATTTTTCTAGAGAGCGACCCACCGTTCACCTAGATGGTGAGTCGAGGTTTCTTAGCTGGCCGAAAAATACAATTTCGTTATCAGATGATGGTTCTCTGCTACTTATGGAAGGAGTTGAGCCACAGCTAAATTGGAAAACTTTCACACAGAATATTTTAACTGAGGCTCAAAAGCACAATGTCTCGATGATTATCACATTAGGTTCTTTACTTGCTGAAGTTCCACATTCACGCCCGGTGTTAATTCATGGCGTGAGCGAAAATGCTGAGACTAATGAATCCTACGGCCTGCAGACATCTTCCTATGAAGGACCAACGGGAATTATCGGTGTTATCAATCAATTATCCACGGACGCCGGTATCCCCAATATGTCGTTTTGGGCAACTGTTCCAAACTATGTTGCGGGGGCTGAATCTCCTAAAGCAGCATTAGCTTTAATTGAAAGACTCAAAACAACTCTCAACCTTTCATTGAATACAACGGACTTAGAAATTGCGTCTTCGGCCTATGAAAGGCAGATAAATCAAATAATTGAAGGTGATGAAGACACCTCGAAATACGTTGATGAACTTGAGGACAACTATGATGCTGGTGATTATGAGGTTGCTAGTCCTGAAGACTTTGTAAAAGACGTAGAGAATTTCTTACGTGACCAAGATTAGAAAGCACATCATATTGCATCATCTTCTTTCCACACAGGCCGGCGCGGCTTATCAAATTCAACTTCAATAGCCTCTCCACGTATTGCTGCAAATGCGTGATCTACCCAGTTTCCCGATCCGGCGAGAGGGTTTGGAAGTTTATTCTGAGAGAAAAACCCTGCATCAGTGCATTCAAGCGGGTGGTGTTTTAACTCGCCTCCAATGACTTTGCAATGGAAGACAATTGAATAGAGAGGCATCCGAGTAAATTTTGCACGGACCCCATCAAGAATCGAAATTATTCTTTGAGCCTCCACATGTATCCCCGTTTCTTCAAAGACTTCTTTCTCTGCTATCTCTGCTGCTGAATATCCAACGTCGGCAAAACCTGTTGGGAAAAGCCACACCCCTGAATCAGAGCGTTGGATTAGAAGAATTTCTCCGTCTTCATTTCCGACAACAGCACCAATGGCAACCTTTGGAGTTACATATCCTGGAACGCCTTCCCCTACCGACTTCATCCATTCTGCAACTTTTTCTTCACTGTTTGAAGAATTAGAAATCTTTGCATGGATGTCAGATGCTACATGAAGGACTTCCTCATACCTTTCGCGTTCGTAGAGACTTTCAGTGAATGCCAGTCCAGTTCTTGCAATCCCTGCTAAAGCTTCACTCCAGCGGACTAAGTCATGCTCATCAGTCATGTTCCGATTCCTGTCATTACTGTAGATGATTCTATTGCATGCTTTAGTGCTTGTTTAACCTCATCAGCATGCAATTGATCGTTGATTTTTTTTCCATCATTATCTAAGACATAGAAGGAGTCAACAACATCTGACCCTAGTGTCTGAACTTTTGCGCTTAATATGTTTAGGTCAAGAGAGCTAAGTGCTCTTGTTATTTGGTAAAGCAATCCCATTCCATTTGGAGCAGAAACCTCAATTACTGTGGCTGTAGATGATGTTTCATTATCTATCTTTACATCAGTATCAACAACTCTGTCGGGGAACTGTTGTGATATTTGTAGTGAGTAAGTCTGCATACGTTCAGCTAGTCTGGCTGCTATTGCGACTCGACCCCTGACCGAATCCTGAACGAATACACAGACTGAATTCCAATCAATATCCTTAGTCGTATTCGGAGCGACTCTGAACATTGCTAGGACCATTCCGTACTCGGTGTGGGCTATGGCTTCTAAGACGTCAAGGCCGCAAAGAGAGAGTGCCCCGGCGACTCTTCCGAATACAGCAGGTTTGTCAATCTCCATTATTGTTAACCGGTCGGCATCGCCCTCAACTTTAATCATTCCTCGCCGCATCATCTGTAATTGATTTGGAGTAGGGAAAGTTCGTTCGATGATGCTGCCTGCTCCTCCTTTGAGATATGAGATTGTTCGGTTTGAAAGATCTTCTACTAGACCAGCTTTCCAACTGCTCCAAGCTGCTGGCCCAGTTGCGATAGAGTCAGCTTCTGTTAAGGCATGTAATAATTTCACGGATTCGATTGTTTTTAATGAATTACCGACGGTTTGAATTGTGTCGAAATCATCAAGGTCTCTTCGGGTTGCGATGTCAGGAAGGAGCAGGTGATGCTGACACATTTCGATAAGTATTTCTATATCTGCTTTAGGGAAACCCATACGACCTGCGATTGCTTTGATTAGTTGCACTCCTACTTCTGTGTGATCTCCGGGATAAGGTTTTCCAATATCATGAAGCAACGCACCAATAACGAGAAGGTCTGGGCGGTCGACTCGGTCTGCAAGTTTGGACGCCTCTGCAGCTGTCTCAAGTAGATGACGATCCACTGTAAACCTGTGGTACGCATTTCGTTGTGGCCTGCTTCTTGCCGGTTTCCACTCTGGTAAAAGAGGAACGAATAAATCAAGTTGATCTAACGTTTCAAAAACTGGTATTGCATCATGGCCAACCAACAGAAGGTCAATAAATAACTCTCGAAGTTCGTCTGTCCATGGGTCTGAGATAACCAAATCGAGTTGCCGGAGCCGCCGAATTGTTTCGGGGGAAAAGCGTTCCTGATTTCGCGCTGTTTGTAAAGCAATACGTAAGACCTGTTCAGGAGTTATATCTATATCTGCTGACAAAGCCGAAGAAACAGGTTTTCTTTTACCTTTTATCGTATCGCCTACCTTCTTTCCAAAGTTCCAAACTCCTGATAGTCCCGCATTCTCTATCCCGTAGCAGAGTTCATCTATGTTCCAGGAGATACGCCGTGCAGCTGATGCTACATCAGCCATTAAAAGATCTGCATCTTCGTATCCAAGCGCCTCTGAAACCGCATCTTGTTGCTCGAGCAGAAGTTTATCGCTTGACCGTTTAGCCTGTTTGTGTAATTCCACACGAGCTCTCAAGATAACTTCGTAACACTCTAAAAGTTGATGATGCTCAACTTCAAATGGTCCTTGCCCATTAAGATTCGCCCATCCCATTGCATGAACATCTCTCAGTCCACCCCGTCCTTCTTTTAATTCAGGCTCCAACATAAAGGCAACTTCGCCTTTGGCGCGATGACGTGAATGGATTGATTCAGCTAATTTTGGCAACCAAAATTTTGCTTTACTTTTCCATTGATCTATTGCTTTATCTGAAAGTTCGTTTGATAGTGGTTGAGATCCTGCAATAATTCTGCTTGACAACAATGCGGTGGCTGTGTCGAGATCTTCGCTTGCTAGGGTTAACGTTTCATTTATTGTCCGAACTGAATGCCCGAGCTTATCTCCTTGGTCCCAAATCGGGTACCAAAGCGCTTCAGCAACTGCTTCAATATCCGAAGCATCATCATGTAATAGCAAGACATCCAAATCAGATAGAGGTGAGAGCTCTCGGCGACCGTATCCACCAACCGCTATCAGAGCTACATCTGCCCGGTTCTCTGCTACCGATGAAAATAATCCGTGTAGCCATTGATCTGTTGCGTCACTGAGTTGCAAGGTAAATTCCGAACCTCGAAGTGCACGATCCGCTAGAAGTCTTTTCCTTTCGTCAATGATTGACATGTCTCCACCGTATTCCACTTATTGTATTTTGGGAATACTCATGTAATGAAGAAATGCTCACTCACGGAAATAGTACTTACAAATTGTAGGCAGTTTCAGCATGTTGTGATTGGTCTAATCCTGATTCTTCATCTTCTTCAGAAGCTCTCAGTCCTATAGTGGCATCAATTGCTTTAGCGATAACAAAGGTGACTACGAAAGAAAATGCAATTACTGAGACCATTGCTACGACTTGGTCGATGAATAATTCTCCGCCACCGAAAAAAAGACCATCTTGGAAGCCACCAGGTTCAGAATTTATTGCTGAATTATCTGCGAAAAGGCCGAGTAGTAGACCTCCAATAACTCCACCCCCACCGTGTACACCAACTACATCTAAGGAATCGTCGTAGCCGAATTTATTCTTAAGACCTATTAAGAAGTAGCAGCCTGCTCCTGCAACTAGACCAAAGACAATGCTCGCTAATCCGCCGACGTATCCGGCAGCTGGTGTTATTGCAACAAGAGCAGCTACTACACCTGAGCAAGCTCCTAAAGTAGTCGGTTTACCGTCCTTGATTTTCTCAATTAGAATCCATCCAATCATTCCTGCTGCAGCAGCAACGAACGTATTAAGTAAAGCTTGGATTGCTTGCCCATTGGCGGCTCCCGCAGAACCGGCGTTGAAACCAAACCAACCAAACCACAATATTCCCGTACCCAACATGACCAGTGGAAGGTTATGTGGTGGGGAAGACTCAGATGGCCATCCTTTTCGCTTGCCAAGAACCAGTATCAAAGCCAGTGATGCTGCTCCAGCATTGATGTGAATTGCTGTACCGCCGGCAAAATCAATAGCCCCCATTTCATGATGCCATCCGCTATATACCCAATAAGTCACTGGGGTATAAACAACTAGCGTCCATATTGGAACAAATATTGCCCATGCCGAGAATTTCATGCGATCAGCTACAGCCCCAGAAATAAGCGCAGGTGTAATTGAGGCAAAAGTCATCAAGAAAGCCACAAAAATTAGCGATTCTGGATCCATATTCAGCCCGTCAAGTCCAAATTGATCCCAATTACCGATAAGGTCGCCACCCCAGAAACCGGACCCGTCGGAACTATTACCGAGTGTCCAAGAAAATGTAACCCAAAGAAGCGGAACTATACCGATGCAATACATGTTCATATTGAGCATGTTCAATACATTCTTTGACCTATCCATGCCTCCATAGAAGAGCGCTAGCCCCGGAACCATAAATACAACTAGCGCTGTTGAAATCAACATCCAAGCAATATCACCTGAATTCATAAACACTCCTCGTTTGTGAAATAATGGCAACTTTCAAAGTACATTGTGTTTGTTTCTGAATTGTTTCAGCAGTGTTAACTCTTGGTGTGAATACCCTTCAACTCTGATGTAAAATTCTTAAAGTATGGACGTTCGTAAAGATTGTAGACACTATCGCAGTAGGTCTCTTCCCGCAGGTGACCAAATCCAAAAGTGCAGACTAGGAAGTAACGAAGAAACCCCATTTAGGTGTCCGGAATTCTGCCTTTTCTTTGAAAAGAGAAATATTTCCGATGCGGGTTGGAATCGCTAAGCATTAGAAAAAAATTCAATATGTGTGATTTCACTCCAGACTTGCGTAATCGCAGGTAGAGTGTCTCTTTGTGGGAAAGAGACTCCGCCTACTTTCAGGTTTTCTTATTTTAGTTTTCGGACTTTTAATGGTTTTGCCTGCTTTGGCAAGTGCAGATACTGATGATGAACTAACTATAAGAGGAACAGTTCGAGTAGGGAGAGAAGTTATCCCAGACGCGAAAGTTATCGTTTCAAATGCTCAAAATATTGAAGTTGGTTCAGTAGTCACAGGTGAAGATGGTAAGTGGGAAATACCGATACCTGGTTTAGGTGAATATACAGTAGTTCTTGCAGGTCCTCTGCCCGAAGGTGTGTCCGTCCGAGATGGAGCTTCCGACCAAATAACAGTTTTTGTTGAAGAATACCGATCAAAAGCCGTCGGCTTCCAGCTCATCGGCGAAGATCAGAAGCCCATTCTTGAGATACGACCAACATGGGAGCGTTTACTAAATCGAATGGTAAGCGGACTAAAAGTAGGTTTACTCGTAGCATTAGCATCTATAGGACTATCACTGATTTTTGGTGTAACTGGGCTGGTGAATTTTGCTCACTCAGAGATGGTTGCGTTCGGAGCAGTGATTGCCTTATTACTCGAGTCAACAGTTGGTCTTAACGGTGCTTTATTTCCGTTAGCGGTGATCCTTGCTGTTCTAGCAGGAGGTGGACTTGGTTTTGGTTTAGAAAGAGGAATCTTCGGTCCTTTGCGAAGACGAAAAATGACAAATATCTCGTTAATGGTCGTTTCAATAGGCCTTGCATTTCTGATGAGATACCTAATTCTTATCTATCATGGTGCAGAACCGGAGACATTTGAGTCCTTTAGAATACAAAGCGGGGTTTCTTTAGGACCCATTGAACTTCCAGCGAAAGACTATTTCATAATTGGAATAGCTTTCACAACACTTCTAATGGTAGGACTTTTACTTCAACGAACAAAGCTTGGAACATCAATGCGTGCAGTCTCTGATAATCCTGCTCTTGCCGAGTCATCTGGAATTGACGTCAACCGAACAATTATGTGGGTCTGGATATTGGGAAGCGCCTTGGCAAGCCTCGGCGGCACCATGATCGGATTGACACAAGTCGTAGAATGGCAAATGGGAGAGAAAATTCTTCTATTAATATTCGCTGCTGTTACCTTAGGAGGGCTAGGAACAGCTTTCGGTGCGATGGTCGGTGGTTTGGCAATTGGTTTTGCCTCCGAGACATCAACATTCTGGCTAGATAATGACCTGAAGTTCCTGATTGCGTTAGCAGTTATGATTGTAATTCTTCTAGTAAGACCTCGAGGCATTCTCGGAGTCAGAGAAAGATTGGGTTGAAATGATGTTAATGAATCTTTTCGCCGAAATTGATGTAAGTAAATTATTTGGTCTCGCTCTTAGAACGTCTATCAGTGTGCAGGCTGCCACTTTCGCTCTCGCTGCAGTAGGTCTTAATCTTCACTACGGTTATACCGGTCTCCTAAATTTTGGCGTTGTAGCTTTCATGGCTGCTGGTGCTTACGGAATGGCTATCTTCTTTACCCAAGGTTGGCTTGGTGGTTCTATTCTGTTAGCAATCGCAAGTGGTGTAGTATTCGCAGTGGTTATAGCACTCAGTATTGGATTACCCTCCTTACGACTACGAGCTGACTACTTAGCTTTAACAACTATTGCTATCGCTGAAGTTTTGCGGATCTCCTTCCGATCCCAACGTTTACTTGATCTCACCGGTGGTCCATTTGGCCTTCCCAGCATTGAAGATAGAAATGCGAACGTTTCTTTCGCTGATGTCATAACAGTTGACTGGAATCCGATAAAAGAAGGAAATTACGGAGCTTGGTTCTTAGAGTTTGATGAAAAGACATTGTGGGTGATGATTATCGGATGGTCCCTAGTATCCCTGGCTAGCTTATTGATCTGGGGTTTAATGCGGTCCCCATGGGGAAGGGTTATCAAAGCAATCCGCGAAGATGAAGATGCTGCGAGAGCATTGGGCAAGAACGTCTTTTCTTACAAACTTCAGAGTCTAATCATTGGCGGAGTGATCGCTTCATTTGCTGGTATCGTTCGCGCCTTTGACATGGGCTTTGTCGAGACACAACAGTTCCGACCGCAAACAACATTCTTCATATGGACCGTCTTGATACTTGGAGGCGCTGCTTCAATTTGGGGACCAATAATCGGATCCATGACCTTTTGGTTTGTGATTATCTTTTCTGAGGAACTTCTTCGCCAAATGGTGGACTCTGGGTGGATACCTGATGCAATATTGCAATCAAATGACATAGCGAGCGTCAGAATGATTCTTATGGGAATCATGTTGGCCACACTCATGATATGGAGACCTCAAGGTCTAGTAGGGAAAAAAGAGGAGGCACAAATTGACATCCGATAACCAAGCTTCCGAACTAGAGAATGTTGAAGCAGTTCCAGGGTCACCCAAACAAGACCCCATATTAAAAATTGACAACATAGTCCGATCCTTTGGCGGTCTACGCGCCGTCGACGTCGACCATCTGGAAGTCCAACGAGGAATCATCACTGCATTTATTGGTCCAAATGGAGCTGGCAAGACAACATTGTTCAATTTAATTACAGGATTTGATAAGCCGGACTCAGGAAAATGGACTTTTCATCAGTTATCAAATAAAGAATCTTGGACAACAAACCTCTCAGGACTGCGGCCTCATCAAATTGCTAATAAAGGGATGGTCCGCACTTTTCAATTAACAAAATCACTAGCGAAGATGACTGTTATAGACAACATGCTTTTAGGTGCTGCTGAGCAAAAAGGAGAATCCTTGAGGAATGCGCTTCTTCCTTCACGTTGGCAAAAACAAGAAAAACAAATTTTGAAAAGAGCAGAAGACCTATTAGAACGCTTCAAACTTTCACACATGCGAGATGAATATGCAGCAACGCTATCTGGAGGTCAACGAAAGTTACTTGAGATGGCCAGGGCTTTAATGTCTGAACCAAAATTAATTTTACTTGATGAGCCCATGGCAGGAGTTAACCCGGTTCTTGTTGAATCATTATTAGTACATATAGAAAACCTCCGTGACGAAGGAGTGAGTGTTCTTTTCATCGAACACGATATGGATGCAATTATGGGTATCTCCGATTGGATCGTCGTCTTAGCGGAGGGCCAAGTAATTGCCGAAGGAACACCGTCAGATGTTTCCAAAAACCCCGCTGTGATAGACGCATACCTTGGAAGCGAGATCGCCGAGGAGCTTAAAGATGTCTAGCAGGAAAATCGTCCTTGAATCTAAAGATTTAGTTGCTGGGTATCTACCAGGCGTTGATATTTTGACAGGTTGCAATTTCAAGCTTTACCAAGGAGAGCTCGTTGGAATTATCGGACCCAATGGAGCAGGAAAGTCAACTTTAGTAAAGAGTATGTTCGGCTTGGTCGAAGTGCGAAGTGGTGTGGTCCAGCTACTCAATGAAGAAATCACTAATTTAGCTGCGCACGAATTAGTTAGAAAAGGAGTCGGTTACGTCCCTCAAACCGAAAATGTCTTCCCATCACTAACTATCTCCGAAAATCTCCAAATGGGATCGTATCAATTGAAACCCAATGAGGTTCAAGAACGAATGAAAAGTATCACAGACCTTTTCCCCAAACTTGGTCAACGAATAAAACAACGAGCGGGTCTATTGTCTGGTGGCGAGCGACAAATGCTTGCAATGGGAAGAGCTTTAATGATGGAGCCTTCGGTACTGCTCCTTGACGAACCTTCCGCAGGTCTATCGCCAGCTCTCCAGGTGGACGTCTTCGAAAATGTAACTGCGATCAACAAAACAGGGGTATCAATAGTAATGGTTGAGCAAAATGCCACCCGATGCTTGAAAATTAGTGATCGTGGATATGTCCTCGACCAAGGAAAAAATGCTTACGATGGAACTGGCGAAGGACTTCTCCATGACCCAAACGTAATTAAGCTGTACTTGGGGACTATGGCGGACTCACGATAAATCGATTAGTTTCTTAGTCAGAAATTTTCGTTGAAAAGAGCTCGTGTTAGGATCACCTAACATGTTCACATTTTTAACTGAAGGTCAGTCTTCGCGTTCAGTGCTAGGAATCTGTATCGTCCTTCTTATTTCTTCCTTCTCTTGCGGAAACAGCTCCACAAGCAATCCTAGTGAACAAGTCAGCCCATCTGAATCAACTGAACCTACGGAAACACATCAAGATAGTGATAAGACTGGATCTTCACCTGAGTTGACCGAAAACAGATCTGAGGATCATGATGAACAGGAAACTGATGATATTCAACCTAGCTCATCCACCTCTGAAGAAATAGAAGTTGATGAGGTCAATACTCCCAAATATGAGCGTGTTGTTATTTTAGGTGAAGAGTTTCTATTAGCTGATGCGTTAGCTATGGGCTTAACGCCGATTGCTGCTACTGCCACATTAAATGATCGTTTCGTTGGGATAAATCGGAATACAGATATGATTCAGCCCCTGCCATCAACGGAAGCGAACTTTGAATTGTTGGCTTCTTTAGAACCTGACCTGATAGTTGTCACACAGAACCTCATAGATATCGTTAGTTTGGATACTCTTGAAGGGATTACAACAACCAAAGTCGTGGCAAGCTCAGATTGGCGTCAACAAGTAATCGAACTTGGAGAAATACTAGGAACCAATGAAACAGCTGATGAAATTCTCAATGAATATGACACTCTGATATCTGAAACAAAGCAATCGCTTGCATCGGATCTAACAGTTTCCGTCGTTACGATTTACCCAGGGAATACAATTGCCGTGTGGGTGGATGGGCCAAGTAATATACCGCAAACATTGATTGATCTGGGAGTAGAGCTTTTCCCAAATAAAAGTACATATCAAAATGCGAGATATGGGAGAGCGTATCTTTCATTAGAGCAAATCAGTGATTTAAATTCTCCGTTTATTCTCCTCTCCCAGTCCAACGAAGTCTCGGGAGAATCCGAATCCCTTAACGAAATTGAAAGCAATCCGCTCTGGCAAAACTTGCCTGCAGTGAGAAGCGGAAACGTGGTAGTAATTAACCGGTTGGGCTACCCCGGAGTCGAAGGACGTATGGAATTTATCAAAGATTTTCGTGAGGTATTGACGAAGTAATGACTTTTCTACAATGTTAGTAAGAGGAGAAAATTTGTGACTACAAAGCAAGCACATGGAAGTGGAGACTCGGGACCTCCAATAGCTGGAGATACGTCAACTTTCCCTTCAGATGCCGAATTATCTAGAACGTTAGTAGCCTCATCAGGCACAGGTACTTTGAGTACCCTTACCGACCAAGGTTATCCGTACGGTAGTATTGTTTCTTTCATACATGATGATGAAGGTAATCCAGTCATCCTTATCTCTGATATGGCTGAGCACACCATAAACGCCCGAAATGATCAAAGAGCTTCAATGCTCATCAGTGAACCATCAGGAGAGGGTGACCCGCTAGGGAAAGCTCGACTTACGCTTGTTGGTTCACTGCATTTGCTTGATAACCCAAAAATTGAGCGTGAGAATTACTTAGAAAAGCACCAGCATGCGTCATTTTATGTTGATTATGAAGATTTCAATTTTTGGAAACTAGTGGTCAAAGAATGTAGATACGTTGGCGGATTTGGGCATATGAGTTGGGTAGAAAATCATGAATACCAATCAGCTGAAATTGATCCACTTTTCCTAAACGCCCAAGAAATTATTGATCACATGAACGAAGATCATCGTGACGCCAATCTCTTGTATGTGAAGAACATTGCGAATTTAAAAGATTCCTCTGAAGCGACCATGCTTGGAATTGATCGCTACGGCGTCACCTTGCGCGCATCAACCTCTAAAGGCCCAAGGATGGCAAGAATCGGATTCCCCACTCCGCTTAGTAGCCATGAAGAAGCAAGACCAGCAGTAATAGAACTGTTGGAGCTAGCGAGAAACACCAGCAATCAACAGAGCAAAGCAAACGAGTAAGACATGTATGGCGAAGTAGAAGAAATTTCGACCCTCTCTCCAAGCATGATTCGGATTGTGTTAGGAGGCAGTGGCTTAGACGGTTTCACGCCAAATGAGAGCACTGATCAATATATAAATGCATACTTTATTCCAGAAAATGCATCATACTCCCCTCCATTTGAACTTGAAGAAGTTCGAACTTTTGGTGATGACCAAAGACCAAGACCGAGAAGGTTCACTGTTCGCCGCTGGAACTCCGATACGCGAAAATTAACAATTGATTTTGTAACCCACGGTGATCAGGGTTACGCAGGGGCATGGGCCCAGAGAGCTCAAATAGGTGACAGATTACAATTTAAGGGACCTAATGGAAGCTATAAACCAGATACGGAAGCTGATTGGCATTTACTCGCTGGAGATGAAAGTGCTCTTTCTGCCATTAGTGCCTCTGTTGAATCTATTCCAGAGAGTAAACCCTGTTCAGTATTCCTTGTCGTAGATGGACCTGAAAATCGAATAGCCTTTGCTTCATCCCCACATCATGAAATCAATTGGATATACAGGTCTACTGTGCCTAACCCTGAAACAGCTCTGCTTGATGCGATCCGTAACCATAAGTTTGAAGATGGAGAATTCGATATCTTTATCCACGGTGAGGCGGGAGAAGTTCGAGATATTCGTAAGTATCTGATTCTTGAACATCAAATTGATATTGAAACAGCCTCAATATCACCATATTGGAGGAGAGATCATACTGACGAAGCTTGGAGAAGTATAAAGAAACAATGGTTAGCAGACCAAGAAATGGACACATAGTCAGCTAAACACTGAGCTTAACTACTTCTCCTATCTCGTCGACAACGCCCGAGTAGAACGGCCCGAATTCTGCATATTCTGCTGAAGCTATATCAAAGCGCATCGTGTAAACAACATCTTTAAGATCGTCAGGATTTGCGCAAAATAAAGTGACTCCCCACTCGAAATCATCAATCCCAGTGGATCCAGTTATGACCTGAAGCACACGACCTGCAAATTTTCTTCCTGAGGCCCCATGCTCGTACATGAGATCTTTTCTTTTATCAAAGTCTAATGTAAACCAATTTTGGGTCGGATTCCGCCTTTTGGACATTGGGTAAAAGCACCATGCTCGCTTATCAGCAGGAGGGAGTTCCGGATACAGTCGCGCTTTCCGCATCTCTTCAGGCACTCCAGCGGCGTATTCAGAGATCTCTGTCAAAGAGACATAGGAATCTACAATATCTACTCCACAATTTCTTATATCTCTTTGGGTTTTTCGGAGTCGAACCCAATCACTACCCAAAATCATAAAAGCGAAATCAGCTTTATGGCCTAGGATAGATATAGAAATAATTTGCACATCATCCGAATTTTTTTTACCAATAGCTTCCACTAATTTCTCTCCGTTGAAGCTTTGGTTTGTTTTGCAAAATAAATGTAGCACACCGAGACCGGTAGTCGGTATGAGTGGTTCCATAGAGAAAGTGTAGTTAATTTATAAGAGCTTTACGCCTCTAAAGTAACTAGAAGTCCATATCTGGCATGCCTGGCATTGCATCAGCATCATCTGGAGCGTCAGCGATTACTGCTTCAGTAGTCAGGAATAATGCTGCTATTGATCCAGCATTTTGTAGTGCTGATCTAGTTACCTTAGCCGCATCAATAATTCCAGCTTCTACTAGATCCTCATATTCACCGGAGGAAGCATTCAATCCATTTGCCCCATCTAGGTTACGAACCTTTTCTACTATGACGCCTCCTTCGAGACCCGCATTTATGGCAATTTGATTCAACGGACCTTCAAGTGACTTAGCCACCAGTCGAGCTCCTGTATTTTCATCTGGATTACCTAAACTTTCAGATATCGCTAGTACAGCTTCTTGAGCTCTCAATAAAGTCACTCCTCCACCTGCAACAACCCCTTCTTCAATTGCTGCTTTCGTCGTGGATACTGCGTCCTCGATTCTGTGTTTCTTTTCTTTCAACTCCACTTCAGTAGCTGCGCCAACTTTTAGAATCGCTACACCGCCGGAAAGTTTTGCCAAACGCTCCTGCAGTTTTTCGCGATCATAGTCTGAGTCCGTATTCTCAATCTCTGCTTTGATTTGGGCAATTCGACCATCAACATCTTCTCGAGTTCCAGATCCCTCAATAATTGTAGTTTCGTCTTTTGTGATAACTACTTTTCGCGCTTCACCGAGAAGATCCAATGTTGTCGCATCCAGTTTTAAGCCCACTTCTTCACTTATGACCTGACCCCCTGTCAAAATAGCCATGTCTTGTAACATGGCCTTCCGGCGATCCCCAAAACCGGGAGCTTTAACGCTTGCGGAAGTGAAAGTACCACGTATTTTGTTAACTACGAGAGTAGCCAATGCTTCACCTTCAATATCTTCTGCGATTATTAGAAGTGGTTTACCTGATTGCATAACTTTCTCAAGAACCGGTACGACATCTCTGACTGCTGAGATCTTTGATGACACAAATAAAATATATGGATTTTCAAGCACAGTCTCCATACGGTCAGCGTCAGTTACGAAATAGGGTGAGATATATCCTTTGTCAAAACGCATTCCTTCGACGAAGTCCATATCCATTCCAAATGTTTGGGATTCTTCAACTGTGATTACACCATCTTTCCCAACTTTGTCGATTGCTTCGCTTATCTTGGCACCTATTTCAGCATCTGCAGCGGAGATGGCAGCAACATTTGCAATCTGGTCTTTATCAGAAGATACATCTTGAGACTGGTTAGCTATTGATTCGACAGCAGCAGCTACACCAGCTTCTATGCCTTTCTTGAGCGACATCGGGTTTGCGCCGGCTGCAACGTTTCTTAAGCCCTCTCGAACCATAGACCAAGCTAAAACAGTTGCAGTAGTCGTTCCATCGCCAGCGACATCATCAGTTTTCTTAGCTACTTCTTTAACTAATTCAGCACCGATTCGTTCGTAGGGATCTTCAAGGTCAATCTCTTTTGCGATTGAAACACCATCATTGGTGATCGTTGGTGCCCCCCACTTCTTATCTAGCACAACATTTCGTCCCTTTGGGCCAAGCGTCACTCTCACTGCATCAGCAAGTGTGTTCATTCCTTTCTCTAAACCCTTTCGAGCTTCTTCGTTAAATGAAATGATTTTTGCCATCTAAAATCTCCTTATTTCTACACTAATAAACAATTTGTTTCGGTTATTTATTCCTAAAGATGTAATCTTTTACATTTGATCTCAATAGCTGAGATTTTACATACATGCTTTAGATTTCCCTCATTAACTAAATTTGCTATGAATATCCTCCAGCAACTGCCGGAACAATCGAAACTATCTGTTCTTGTTTTAATTCCGTATCCAAACCGCCCAAGAAACGCACATCTTCGTCATCAAGGAAAATATTTACAAACCGTTGTAAATTACCTTCTTCATCCAAGACTCGATCCACAAAGTCTGGATATTCAGTTCGGACTTGTTCCAATAGTTCTCCCAGTGTCCTACCATCTGAAGAAATTGAAGAGTTTCCTTTTGTTAACTCCCGAAATGTAGTGGGAATTCTAATTGTTACCGCCATAAGGTAAATCTATCGCTGTTATATTCTTTTCACGCTGAAGAATTTGAATTCGTTTGACTGGTGACTTTGTTAAAAAAACTAGTACCTTAAGAGAGTGAAATTACATGGTGTGATCAATGCATCTGGAGATTCATTAGCTGACTTCTCTATTGCGCTAGATGTAGAAAGCGCAGTCAAACGTGCTAAAGAATTAATTGAAGTAGGTTGCGTTGGAATTGATTTGGGTGCTGCGGGTTCAACACAATTTGCAAGCCGTGTTGAAGTAGAAGAAGAGTGGGACCGCCTCAACGGAAAAATTCAGGCAATCGCAGAGTTGGGTGTAGAACTCTCTGTCGATACGTGGAAGCCAGAAATAATGGCAAGGGCATTAGAAGCAGGAGCGAACTTTATGAACGCTTCTGATGGTATGCAGAATCCTGAAATGGTTGAAATCGCAGTGAGCTCCAGAGTTCCAGTAGTTCTTCCCTTTCTTAGCGGTGAAGACCCAAAGAGTCTTGAATTCGTTACTGGTGACCCCATTGAGGTAATAGTCCGATGGTTTGAAAAATCTTTAGACGAGCTTGATAAGAAAGGTCTAAATAGAGATCAGTTAATCTTGGATCCTGGAACTGGATTTGGCCCCGCAAATTGGGATTGGGAAGACAGGTTTAAATACCAGGAACGCGTCTACAGCAATTTGGATCAATTAAAAATTTTTGATTTGCCCGTATATGTGGCACTTCCTTGGAAATTTGAGGATGGACGGAAACACTTATTGGAGATTCTATTGGAAGTAGGTTTTGATTACGGCCGCACACATCTTCCACAAAGAATCCTAGAGATTAAGAACGAATTAGAATCTCGTTGATTTAATATTCTTTACTTTGAACGATAAATATTAACTGCTGACGATTCCAAGAATTCTGGAACGGGTGGGCGCATCTTCCTAAGATTAATTTGAACACCTGTGACAGCAGGAATTGCGAGCACTTCTGTAGCAATCCTTGAAGCTACTTTTTCAAGTAATTGATGAGATTCGTTCCGAATAATGCCTGCAACTAATTCCGTGACTTCACCATAATTTATGGTGTCATCAAGATCGTCAGATGAACCAGCTACTGAAAGATCCGTTTCTATAGCTAGGTCTATCTCGAAGGGTTGTGCTCTATTCTTCTCTTCAGGAAGAACGCCTATCGTTCCAAGAGCCTGTATTTTATTTAGTTCAATACGATCAACCATCTTAAGGTTTTACCCCTTTGAGTGATTTACTGACCAATCATCAAGTGCTTTCATTGATATTTTTGCAATTGATTTAGCAGGTGCAGAAAAAGCTTCCTCAAGACCAACATGCTCTTTAAGCGAATAAGAAGGAACAGGAAGCCTCACATTTGAGTCAATACTTCCAGCAATAACCAGTACCGGTGTTGACATGAGCTTTGATAACTTGAGCACCTCTCCCACAACTTTTCCATCAAAACTTGATTCGTTAACCTCTCCTTCACCGGTTATAACCAGGTCTGCATCTTCAATTTGATCAACTAAATGAACTCGTTCTGAAACGGCTTCAAAGCCGCTTTGAAGGTTGGCACCTACTGTTGCAAGACCACCTGCCAAGCCTCCAGCTGCTCCAGCCATTGGCAAAGATGTGACATCAATATTTCTCTCTTCATGAAAGACTTGAGCAAGACGCCTGAGTCGATTTTCAAGAAACCTAATCTGTGTATCCGTTGCACCTTTTTGCGGGCCAAAGACTCCTGCGCACTCTATGAACCCAGTTCGCACATCGCAAGCAACGTTTATTTCAATACTTGAGTAACGCTTCAATGGTCTCATAGCCTGTAAAGCTCCCAAACCTCCGTCAATGGATGCTGAACCTCCAAGACCGATAAAAATATCTTCAGCTCCTCTTTCAAGCGCCGTTCGGATGAGTTCTCCTGTACCGAATGTCGAAGCATCTATAGGGTTGGCAAAAGATTTATCTTGTATCAAGTGAAGCCCGGAAGCTTGTGCCATCTCAATGACAGCTGATTTGCCTTCAAGTCTCCATGAGGCCTTGACTGGTTTACCGAGTGGACCAGCAACAACTGATATTTTATTGCCGCCGCCAAATATTTCTAATGTCCCCTCCCCACCATCAGCTAAAGGTTGAATAATAACCTCATGCGAATCAACAATTGCCTCAGCAATTGATTGAGCAACTTCAGTTGCGGATACTGTCCCCTTAAACTTGTCAGGGGCAATCAGAACTTTCATGTATTTCTATCTCATCCGCCTTGGTCAGGGAATAGATCGGCACCTACGTGAACAAGAACATTTGCGTCTGAGAGGTCATCTATCGGAAGCGTTTCCGGTAAGGGCAAAACATTACTACTATCAGCATTGATGATTAGCCGAACATTCTGGGCATCCAAATCATAGCCTTGTGCGTAATATATGAAGGTTTCAAGTAATACCTCTTCCCCAAGGTCATTCACAGCTCCAACTCCGTTATATCCTGCATTGGCTACAAGAGTATCAAGAGTAGCTCCTGCTGCTCCAGTAACATCAGTCCCGTTTGCTACTAGAACTCTAACTTCTGCTGGAGGGTGGAGCACTGAAGTTGAAGTTGGCTGACTTCCTTCATTTCCTTCTCCTCCGCTGTTTTCTTCTGAAACTGCTTCTGATGGAGTAGCAGTTTCTTCCTCAATTTCTTGATTTTGTTCCTCGGTGTCTTGAGGTTCTTGCGTGCTTGGAACTGACGCTGAGGTAGCTGAAGTATCTTTATCAAATCCTTGGTTGAGAACGATAATTCCTACCGTGATCACGGCAATAATTAAAAGAACACCTTTACCCGCAATATTCATTAGTGACTTCTCCTGAATCTAACCTCGTTAAAACTAGCGTAAATCTGATCATTTGTCTTAGCGAATCGGATTATTCGAAATAGAAATTCCTAATTTCTTTGATCTTCTTAACTTCCTAGCTCTTTGTAATCTCTTTACGACCATAGGGTCAAAATTTGCTGCCTCAGGTTTATCAATTAAAGCATCTCGAATCTGATAGTACCTTGCTGGAGAAATAGAGAACGTCTTTCGAATAGCTTTCTGTTTAGTATCATTGCTTTTCCAAGCGGATCTTTCAAAGTCTAAAATTGCATAATCTCGATCAGTTAAAGCCACTCATAAATGGTAACTTTCAAGACAAGTGAGATGATGGACCGTCTAGCAAATTTCTTGAGCCGGGTGTCGGAATCGAACCGACGACATCTTCTTTACAAGAGAAGTGCTCTACCAACTGAGCTAACCCGGCATTACTTCATTTTATGAGGAAGCGTGTTGAGTTTATCACCGTTTGAGTTTAGTTAATCGCTGCCTAGATATTTCAAAACATCCAATCGCAGCTGCTGCTCCCACATTCAATGATTCAGTGATTCCGGATAATGGAATCTTCACTGTTAAATCGCATCGCTCTCGTGTAAGGCGTCCTAGTCCCCTGCCTTCACTCCCTAACACAAGCGCCAACGGATCATGAACAACTCGCAAATCGTAGATATCTTCCTCTGCTACCATGTCCATTCCAACAGTCCAAACTCCCAGTTCCTTTAGTCTGGTAAGCGCCTTAGGTATTCCACTTGTTGTCGCAATCGGGATATGTTCTATCGCCCCTTGAGCTGTTTTTGAAACAGTTGGAGTTATGCGGACAGAACGATGTCGCGGAAGCAAAATACCAGTAGCTCCTGCGCATTCTCCACTTCGGATGATTGAGCCTAAATTTCTTGGATCAGTAATACCATCTAGAACCAGAATAAATGGGTTTTCTATTTCTTCTACGAGATCTTCAATCTCCAGCTCAGGTAGCGGGTCACATATCGCTTGAACTCCTTGCGCAGACTCTGTGGTGGTCATTGATTTAAATTTAGATTTTGCATGCAGCTTTAGAGGTATTCTCAACTCCTTTGCAAGATTAGCAATATCTTCAATAACTGTGCCTGGGTCTAAACCCTCAGACATATTCACTTCTCGCACTTTTCGTGTTCCCGCCAAGATAGATTCTCGAACAGCATGGCGACCCTCCACTATTTGGATGCTTTCTGAATTGGGATTTCCCCATTTAGGATTATTCCTGATACTGGAATTTCTGTGGCTGGGATTCTTTTGATTTTTTTTATTCTTTGTTCTCTGGTTTCGTTTATTCATGTCTTTCCTGAATAAGTGAGACCGCTAGACACATAACTCCGTTTAAGGTCTCTAACCCTTCGGGGTGTTTACCTTTGACGGAAAATGGGGCATTTAGAATTTTAGAGATTTTGAGCTCAATTTCTGATTTTCTTGATGAAATTTTTGGTCGCTCTGCGACAACCGAACAATCTACGTTAATTATTTCCCAGTTTTCATCGTGCAATTTTGAAACAACAATTTTGAGCAATTCGGAACTATCAACATTCTTATAAGCATGATCGTTGTCCGGAAAAAGCATGCCTATATCTCCCAAACCTGCCGCACCGAGTAATGAATCTATACAAGCATGAATTATCACATCTCCATCAGAATGGCCCTTTAAAGAAGAATCAGAGTCAAACTTTATTCCACCAAGCATCAGCGGTTTGGATAAATCATCATCCCATTGATGTGAGTCAAAACCTTGCCCTATTCTCATACAGTAAATTTTCCTCGATTCTTGAAATTCATATTACCTTTGCAAATGCTATCCACTAATCCCGTTGACCGCCATCAACTTGTCTAATTGGAGTGGGATTAGTAGATAACATGATTGCGTATTATTGTAGTTGCATGACAACTGCTGATTTTATTCGATCTATAGATATGTTCTCCGAGCTTGACGACGCATTGCTGGAACCAATTGTGGACCAGTCTAAGACGCTTGATCTTCAGCGGGGTGACGTTTTGTTTCAATCGGGGGATGAATCCAATGATCTCTATATTGTGACTCGTGGGAGAATTGCTATAGGAAACCGCTCATTCGATGGGAGGGAATCTTTGGTTGCGTTAATGGAATCGGGTGACTTGTTTGGAGAAATGCCATTGTTTAGCAATGATGGTAGATCTGCAGAAGCACGAGCATTAGAGGAATCTGCCGTTATTGTTATTCCTTATCAACCGGTGAAGAATTTATATGATGAGAACCCGTCGCTTCTATGGCGCGTAGTTGAGATGCTGGTGAGCCGATTAAAAAGCACTGATATTGCGCTTGCAGATACTATGTTCTTGGACGTCACTGGAAGAACAGCGAAGCGATTGTTAGAAATGGCCGGAGAGTCTGATGAGTTCCAATTACCGATTACGCAAGAAGAGTTAGCTGGAATGATTGGTGCGTCTCGAGAGCGTGTCAATAAATCAATTTCATCGTTTATAAAATTAGGATGGCTATCTCAAAGCGGTGAGAAATACATCATTCTTGATAGAAAACAGCTTGAAATAAGGTCTACGTAAGAATTATTGGCC
>DBHP01000100.1:0-312 GCA_002295705.1 Candidatus Neomicrothrix sp. UBA825
AAAAAAACTACTCATACATTCACAATTTCGTACGTCCAGATTGTCACCAAAGTGCTACTAAAGGTACTAAAGTTGCGTAACTGTGGCTAGACTTCACCGTCTAGATAATTGTAAAAATTTGCCTCCGTAGCCAAGCCTGGTAAGGCAGCGGACTTTTAATCCGAAGATCGTGGGTTCGAATCCCACCGGAGGTACAGTTTCAGATCTGATCCGGGTAGGTTTCTTCATCAGGGTCTAATAATTGGACTCTTTCTCCCAGAAAAAATTCATGGTCTATAAGTTCAAACCATCTCCCACCCAGATTTGAAATTC
>DBHP01000100.1:735-24508 GCA_002295705.1 Candidatus Neomicrothrix sp. UBA825
TCGCGTAGACGCTTTATTAGCACATCATCAGGTTCCCATCCGCTGGGCCACCTATTTTGAGCTAAGTAACCAGGAAACTTTTTATCAATCTCACCTCTAGTTAATCCGCTAAATTCTCCCGCATCCCGCTCTTGTACTTGTGGCTCTATAAAAATATCACTCGGTTTTTTATTATGTGCATTAGCAAAAATCTCAGCAGTTTCTCTAGCCCTAACCAAATCAGAAGAAGCAAGAATTGAGAAATCCGGTAATCTCTTTGCTGCTAAAAGTGCCTGCTCTTTCCCTAAGTCAGTAAGAGGTGGGTTTGCTTTTCCTTGCCACCTACCCATGGCATTCCACTCAGATTGCCCATGTCGCACTAGAAGTAATTTTGTCATGAGTTCTGACGATAGTCTTTATATGTGGCAACATTACGACTTTTCGCCTCCATAAGAGAGATAGCTGGAACGAGCTCTTTAGAAGTTGATGCAAACAATGTGTCAGATGCTATTACTGAAGCCTGTGCACAATTCGGCGATGATTTTGCTGCGTTGGTTTCCTCTTGTCGCATATGGGTTAATGGTAACCCAGCTGAACCAACTGATAGCGTAACTGCACAAGATGAGATAGCGCTCCTTCCTCCGGTATCTGGAGGATCCGTCAATCATGATTCAATGCATGCGCAACATACAGGATTACACATCGCAATCCTGTCATTACATACCTCTCCTTTAGCTCAACCAGGAACTGGTGATTCCGGAGGGATGAATGTGTACATTCGTGAAGTTGCTTCTGCGCTGGCACATAGAGGGTCAACCTGCACAATCTATGTAAGAAAGTCGGATCCTGAACTTGTTGATGAAGTAGAACTTGAATCAGGAGTTCACATTGTTCAGATCGAGGCAGGAGAATATGAACTAGAGAAAGAAGAGCTTTATGACATTGTTGATGTTTTCACAGACAGAGTCATGAAAGATCTACAAAAACGTAAACCTGTTGACATCATCCACGCTAACTACTGGCTATCTGGAGCTGTTGGACATAAACTCAAACATCAACTCAACATCCCATTAGTTACGACGTTTCACACATTGGGAGAAACAAAAAAGAAAAGCGGGTTCCCTGAACCTAGCGAGCGGCTTCAGGCAGAAACGGAAATCATAGGATGCTCAGATGTAGTTGTAGCTAATAGTGAGAATGAACAGGAACAACTTTGTCACTTGTATGGTGCCAACACTGATCGAGTTGAAATTGTGCCTCTTGGTGTCGAACAGGCTTTGTTCTCGCCTGGAAACCCAAATGCAGCTAAAGATGCATTGGGGCTTCCAACTGGGCCGATTCTATTATTTATTGGGCGATTACAGTCGCTAAAAGGAGTTGATGTCGCAATTTCAACTTTGCAGGCTATGGATCATGAAAATGCCACGCTAGTTATTGTTGGCGGTGCCAGCGGGCAAGAAGGATCCTTTTACGAATCTGAAATACGTAATCTGGCAGATAATTTACCGGTTGCCAAGAAGGTGGTTTTCATTCCCCCTCAACCACATCACATTCTAAGCACTTACTACCGGGCTGCTGATATCGTTATCGTTCCCAGCCGCTCAGAATCATTCGGCCTTGTGGCTCTGGAGGCTGCAGCATGTGGAGTGCCGGTTGTCGCTTCTTCAGTTGGGGGATTGCAAAATTTCATTGAGGATGGAAAAACTGGATTTCTTATTGAAGGGTGGGATGCCGATAAATACGCCCAAGTTGTTGATTATTTGTTGTCTAACCCTTTTAAGTCAACTGAAATTGCAATGAATGCAGTTGATAAAGCTCAAACCTACACTTGGGGGCAAACAGCTGGAAGACTACAAGAGATATATCAGTCGGTATTATCAAAAACCCTAGTTGAGTGTAGGTAAAGACTATGACAGATGGCCTCTTCACCCCGATAGAAATGCAGTCAATCAAAGCGAAAATTGATCTATGGCTAGAGAATCGAATAGCTGAGGATGCTGTCATCAAATCAGCAGACTATGACGCTAATGAATCTCGTTGGTATGTGAGAGTTACAGGGGAAGAAAAACAGCACTACATGATTCTGCTTACTCTCCGGCAACGTACTTTGCACTTTGAGACCTACGTTATGCCTGAACCTGAGGAGAATAAAGAAGACTTCTACCACCATTTCCTAATGAGAAATAATAGGCTCAAGAATTTATCATTCTCAATAGGTCAAGAAAATGCAATATACCTCTCCGGCGAGTTACAGAATCAATGGATTTCTGAAGATAGCCTTGATTGGATGATCGGGAGCATATACGCAACGATTGAATTAACATTCAAACCAGCTCTCAGAATAGGGTTTGCTTCACGGTTTTTTGGGCAGCATCCGCATTGAAACCTCACAAAAGGTTCTCAAAGCGTTTGTAAAGCTACTACCTTTACAGCATGGGAAAAAAGCTTTCAATTGTAGGTGGAGGAAAGATGGGCGAGGCTTTACTCGCAGGTCTTCTATCTGCAGATTGGGCATCTCCAGAGAATATTTCAGTTGTTGAACCAGCCGAGGTCAGAAGAGAAGAACTCCAAGAGAAGTACAAGGGGGTTGAATGTTCTGAAACTTTAACAAGCTCCGATAACTATCTCCTCGCAGTGAAACCTCAACTTGTTTTAAATATTTGTGAGGAATTAAATACTCACAATCCACGAAGAGTTATTTCAATAGCAGCTGGAGTTACCACTCAATCAATTGAAGAGAACTTTAACTCGGACACAGCAGTCCTGAGAGTAATGCCTAATACACCAGCGATGGTCGGAGAAGGTATGTCGGCTATTGCGGCCGGGTCGTTCGCATCATCCGAAGATTTAGATTGGGCAAGCTCAATTCTTACAGCCGTAGGTGAAGTCGTCATAGTCAATGAAACTGCACTTGATGCTGTCACAGGACTTAGCGGATCGGGCCCTGCGTATTTGTTTTATCTTGCGGAGGCAATGATTCAAGCTGGAATCGCCAACGGATTAGAACCATCAGTCGCAGATGTTCTCACACGTCAGACCTTACTAGGGGCTTCAACGCTATTAACGAAATCAGGGGTCACTCCGGAAGAGTTGCGTAACTCAGTTACATCACCAAATGGAACTACAGCTGCCGCAATTGAATATCTTCAATCAAACGACTTCCTCTCGCAGGTTCAAAAAGCAGTCTCGGCAGCAACGGATAAGTCGAAAGAATTAGGAAGTTAAATCTATCCGAATCTATTTGTTTCAGGATTTGCACTTTTCAACAAAGCGCCTAAGGTGACGCATCTAGAGATATTTGAGGTTACCAATGCAAAAGGAAAACGCATCGCTTCCAAACTTCATGACCGTAGGTGAAGTTGCTGACCTTATGAGAGTTTCTTCAATGACAGTTTATAGATTGATAAAGGCTGGAGATTTAGGCGCGGTTAGGGTCGGAAAATCATACAGAATTCGAGAAGACGACATAAACACTTTTTTGGCTAGCCGTTACAACCAGACTGGATAGATCCAGCGCAACTAGGCTGATGAGAAGCCTGTAGCGATACAATTTAACCGTGGTATTGAATAATTACAGCACAGTCAGTTTCCTCAGCGATTATGGAAATAAAGACGAATTTGTCGGTGTCGTAAAATCTGTAATCCGATCAATCGCGCACGAAGCGTCCGTTATTGATATCACTCATGGAATCAAACCGCACGATATTAGGGCTGGAAGTCTTGCGTTAGCACGTGCGTCTCAATATCTTCTACCAGGCATAGTGCTAGCAGTTGTGGATCCTGGTGTCGGAGGTGATCGGCGCGCCGTTGCGATTGAAATCAATAATGGAGAATACGTTTTCGTAGGCCCAGATAATGGACTTCTTGCTTTGGCTATTGCAATGCTAGGTGATGTCACTACTGCAATTGAATTGGATAATCCCAATTTCCATATTCCGACATATTCATCGACGTTTGATGGAAGAGATATCTTTGCTCCTGTAGCTGCACACTTATGCGCAGGAGTGCCGATTAAAGAATTGGGGACTCCAATACCAGAACTTTCTCTCCAGCCCGGATTGATGCCCGTCTCCTCCGTAGAGGGAAACTTTCTTGTCGCAGAAGTTCTCTGGCAAGATCACTTTGGGAACTTGCAACTGAATATATCTCAAGAGGATATTGAAGGCTTTAACGAAAACTTGGTTATTCATGTAGGCGATATGGTTCGCACAGTCCGAAAAGTCGAGGCATTTAATCAAATACAGGAATCAGAAATAGGAATTATTACTGACTCTTCTGGCCTCCTATCATTGTGCGCATTTGGTCGCTCTGCTGCAGAAGAGATAAGGGCTAGCGAAGGTCAACAGATAAAAATTGAAAATGGTTCACCTCCCCAAGAAACGCCAACCATGATTACAATCAAGGAAAAACCATGAGAAAGGCAACCTCATTAGCTGTTTTTGTTCTTATTGGAATAATCCTCTTCGCAAGTTTATTGCAGTTGTTTTTTTTAGCTAGGTAATTTTTCTATCAACTAATTATCAGAACAGATAAAAGCCGATAGATTTAGATATAGAAAGTGCTTTAACTCAGAATCTATACGGTTTTGGTTTGGCACGAGCGTTTCTTATCAGCGATGATGGTAATACAACAAATGGGAAGTAAAAGACAAGGAATCACAGTTTGTCTCTTGTAGTAGTCGGATTAAACAATAGAACTATGCCGCTCAATTTATTTGAGTCGTTTGCGGTCTCTAATGAAGATCTCCCTAAGGCACTGCTCAGTGTTAAGTCCCGAAGGCACATCAGCGAGGCCGTTCTGCTTTCCACTTGTAATCGGACTGAAGTATATGTCTTCGCTGAAAAATTTCATGGAGCATACCAAGACATTCGTGATTTCTTCTCAGATCTATCCGACCTTTCAGCTGATCAATTCAACGACTATTTGTACGTACACTACGAGGATGAGGCAGTGAAACACCTCTTTTCTGTTAGCTGCGGTTTGGACTCTGCTGTGTTGGGAGAAAATGAAATACAACACCAAGTGAAAGTTGCCTGGCAGGCCGCTCAAATAGAAGACACTTGCGGGACAACCCTAAACGCTGCTTTTCGCCGAGCTCTTGAAGTAGGAAAGCGAATAAGAAACGAAACACATCTCACAAAACAAGCTCCATCTATAGCTCGATCAGTGATTGAGATGGCAGAAGAAAACCTTAAAGGTTTAGAGAGCAAAAATATTCTTATCTTAGGCGCTGGTGAAATGGGCGAAGGAATGGCGAACGCCCTCTCAAAACTTGATACTGGTAAAATCGCTTTTTCAAATCGTAATTTAGAGAAAGCTCAAAAAATGTCGGAGAAATTTGGTGGTGAAGCTATTGAAATTAATCAAATACCATCCTCACTCAAAGAATTTGATTGTTTCATTTCTAGTACAGCAGCAACAGATATTCTTCTTTCGAAAGACGATCTATCACAGCACATCAGTAAACCATTACTAATCATTGACATTGCTATACCCCGCGATATAGATCCTGGAGTATCTGAAATTGAAGGTGTTTCCCTACTTGACATGGATAACCTTCAAGACTTTGTTGAACCACATCGCAAAGGACAAGAACAAGATCTAGCGACATCTCGCTTAGTTATAGGTGAAGAAACTAATCGTTTTCTAGATCAGCAATCAGCACGAAAAGTTGCCCCGCTAATCGCAGAATTCAGAGAAGGAGCAGAAGAGATTCGCCAACTTGAATTGAAACGTTACGAAGCAAAGCTTGAGAGCCTTACTGACGAACAACGCGATGCAATTGAATCTCTCACACAAGGGATATTAGGGAAAATACTTCACGACCCTTCTGTTTCACTCAATGAGGCAGCAGGTTCACCACGGGGTGAACGTTTAGCAGACGCACTTCGTGAACTCTTCAATCTCTAGTAATCTATAAGAATGAAATTGAGGGCGGCTACGCGCGGAAGTCCGCTAGCCATGTGGCAAACAAATCACATAGCGGCGTTACTTGAACAACATGGATACCAAGTTGAACCGGTGATTGTCGAAACTGATGGGGACAAAGATCAGGTAAGTCCACTCCATGAAATTGGTGGACAGGGCATTTTCGTTAAAGAAGTTCAATCATGTGTGATCCACGGACGAGCAGATTTCGCCGTTCATTCGCTAAAAGACCTTCCTTCAGATACACCCGCTGAACTCGTTCTGGCAGCTGTCCCAGACCGTGGAGATCCCCGAGATGCATTAGTAGGGAGCACATTAGGGGACCTCAAACCAGAAGCTAGAGTAGCAACCGGATCGATCAGAAGAAAATCTCAACTCGCTGAAATTAGGCCTGATATTTCATTCCATGAGCTGAGAGGAAATATTCATACTCGACTAGAAAAAGCTAAAAATTTTGATGCCATAATCATCGCTGCTACGGCACTAGAACGACTGAGAGTAATTCCAGACGTTATTGAAATTCTTGAGGTTGATGTCATGGTCCCACAAGTAGGGCAAGGAGCCATAGGACTTGAATGCTTGCATGACAACTTTGATGTAATTAGTGCATTAAATAAAATTGAAAACCCATCAACTCGTAATTTAGTTGATATTGAGAGATCCTTCCTCAAGGAAATCGGAGCGGACTGCAGCCACCCAGTCGGTGCCCACGCAACTCTAGATGGAAACCAAATACGAATACGGTCTTTCCTATCAGACAGCAAAACCGGAAAAAACTTTCATGATAATAGGGTCAGTTCTAATCCCAGAAATCTTGGAAAATTAGCAGCAAACGAATTACTCAACAGATTAGAGAAGAGATAATGTGCTCCACTCCCAACGCAAACAACACAAAGCCCACTGTTGTCATTACACGAACCCCCGGCCAAGGCAAAGAATTAATCAAAGAATTAATTGAGTCAGGCTTCAACGTCATCTCACGCCCGACAATTGAAATCGCTTTGCCTGATGACCATGGAGCCTCCCTTACAAATGCGATTCAGAGACTCTTAGACTACGAATGGGTCATTTTGACTTCCTCAAACGGTGTAACCGAGTTTGTAAAAGCTGTAGATAAGATCGGGACTCAAGAGTTTCCTAAAATAGCAGTTATCGGATCTAGTACCGAAAAAACATTAAGTAACCTTGGTATCAAGATTAGCCTACGTCCAAATAAGCAGGTTGCTGAAGGGCTATTAGAAATATTTCCTTCTCCAGAAGCGAATAATAAAGTGCTGCTTCCTGTAGCAGCAAATTCAAGAGAACTACTTCCCAGAGTTCTCAAGGAAAGAGGTTGGAATGTGGATCTTGTTCATTCATACAAAACAATTAAACCAAAGCAATTTGAACCATTTGATATTAATAAACTCAATGCAGATTACATAGTCTTCACTTCTCCATCAACCGTAGTCAACTTTTTAGAAATGTATGGAAAAGAGAACCTGCCCGAAAAGCTCATATCAATCGGTCCAGTAACATCAGAAGAGATTAAAAAAAGAAACCTTTCCGTATATCGTGAATCGAACCCACACGACTCAACAGGCATCCTCAAATGTTTGCGTGATTTACTTAACTAAACGTAACAAACGTTCTAGGTCTAACTGGAGAAACACACTCTTATACTGAAGAGGTGACTTTCCCATTGCACAGACTTCGACGACTCAGAAAAAATGGAGCAATACGACGTCTAATATCTGAAACAACTCTCAATGTTGATGATTTTGTCGCACCTTTGTTTGTACGCGAAGGAATTAGTGAAGCTCAACCGATTGATTCGCTTCCTGGCGTATTTCAACACACGAGAGAATCTCTAAAACGCGAAATAGATGAGATTATGAATCTTGGAATACCAGGCATAATCCTATTCGGGATTCCAGAAAAGAAAGACTCAACTGGTTCAGAGGCCTGGAACCCAGACGGTATCGTGCAACAAGCGATAGCTGATTGTAAGAGTATCGCTGGGGATGATTTAGTCATAATGTCAGATCTCTGTGTGGACGAATACACAGACCACGGACATTGCGGGGTAGTTAACGATGATGGATCAATAGATAACGATCTGACATTAGTTTTGTATAAAAAAATTGCGGTCGCGCAAGCAAACGCGGGTGCTGATGTAATTGCCCCGAGCGGAATGATGGATGGGCAAGTAGCAGCCATACGCAATGCACTTGATGAAACTAATAATGTCGACATTCCCATATTGGCTTACTCAGCTAAGTATGCGTCCGGTTTATATGGACCGTTCCGTGAAGCTGTGAATGTCTCGCTAGAAAATAGTGATCGAAAATCATATCAACAAGACTGGAGGAATAAGCGAGAAGCAATGAATGAGATTAAAGCAGACCTTGATGAGGGCGCAGATATGATTATGGTCAAGCCAGCCATAACTTACTTAGATATCATCGCTCAGGCCCGAGAACTAACTGATGTTCCGATAGGTGCGTACCACGTTTCAGGTGAATACTCCATGATTAAAGCTGCAGGGGAAAAAGGGTGGATAGATGATAAACAAGTAGCGATTGAGCAACTAACTGCTGTGAAAAGGTCGGGAGCAAACTTTATTTTGACCTACTTCGCGAAGGAAATAGCTGAATGTCTCTAAATGAGGATTATTTTGCTCGTGCCAATCGAGTCATACCAGGTGGTGTCAATTCTCCCGTTCGGTCATTTAGGTCAGTAGGCGGTACTCCATACTTTGTCAGCAGAGCTGAAGGCCCATATGTATGGGATAGTGAAGGGACTCGTTACATTGACTATGTAATGAGCTACGGTCCCGGTATCGTCGGACATTCCCACCCTCAAATTATTGACGCAATTCAGCAAGCATCAGGCAACGGAGCTACGTATGGGGCTCCCACCCTTGCCGAAATTACGATTGCAGAACAAATCTGCAATCGAGTAAAGGGAGTCGAAATGGTTCGGCTTGTTTCCAGCGGTACGGAAGCGACAATGACTGCGATTCGTCTAGCAAGAGGTGCTACCGGGCGAGACAAGATAATGAAGTTCTCAGGGCACTACCATGGGCATGCGGATAGTCTTCTAGCTGCTGGAGGAAGCGGAGTAGCTAATCAGGGCATATCAGGGTCGGCAGGAGTTCCCAAGAGCGCCGTAGCAGATACGATAGTCGCCCCTTGGAACGAGCTGCCCGAACTTGATGAATCTATAGCCGCTTTAATTCTTGAACCCCTTCCTGCCAACATGGGAATCGTTCCTCCCAGCCCAAATTTCTTACTTGAGCTTCGCAAAGCCTGTGACAGCAAAGGCGTTCTGCTTATCTTTGATGAAGTAATTACAGGTTTTAGACTATCCAAAGGGGGAGCCTCACAATGGTATGGAGTGCAGCCTGACCTTTGGTGCTTCGGTAAAGTTATCGGTGGAGGTCTTCCAATGGGAGCATACGCCGGCTCAAAAGAAATCATGAGCAATATTGCACCACTAGGAGATGTGTATCAAGCGGGAACCTTGTCGGGAAACCCTATTGCTACTGCAGCTGGAATAGCCCAGTTACAAATCCTCAATAATGATGCCGCATATGGAGCACTGACTGAGTCAGCCAAGAACTTAGGCGATGGTTTAGCTGAGATATTCAAAAATGCTCAAATTGAAGCAGTAGTTCCTAGAGTAGGAACGTTATTAAGCATTTTCTTTACCAAGTCAAAGCCAATCAATTTCGATGAAGCCCAATCAGCGGCAGAGAATGGCATCTATGCAAAATTCTTCCATGGAATGCTAAAACGAGGAGTTGCTTTAGCTCCAGGCCCTTATGAAGCCTTATTCCCAAGCCTCTCACACACAAAAGACGTTATTGAACAAACTCTAGAAATTGCTGAAGAAACAGTTTCTGAGATAGCTCAGAAATAAACTCGTTCTCATTTCCATCAAACTACAAACCTCTCCGTTGTTGGTAAATAGATAGAAGTGATTGCGTAGAAGCGTCATGGTCTAAGAAGCCTTCAGATAAAGAAAGATCATTTTCAATACTTGCTGCAAGTGTCTTACCAATTTGAACACCCTCTTGATCAAAACTATTTATTTGCCAGATCGCGCCCATCGTGAATACTTTATGCTCGTAGAGTGCTACAAGTTGTCCAAGTGTATAAGGGTCTAAGCGGGTACCTAAAATAGTGGTGCTTGGACGGTTTCCATCAGATCTTTTCTCTCCTGATTTACGACTGGAACCAATAGCAAGCGCTTTACTTTGGGCAAAACAATTTGCGACGAGAACCTCGTGCTGTTTGAGGAAAGTATCTTCAGGCAGAGCATCTGATGACATGGAAGGTTTGCAAAAAACTATGAAATCGGAGGGAATAGTTGTTGTCCCTTGATGAAGAAGTTGAAAAAAACTATGTTGAGCATCCGTTCCAACTCCTCCCAAAACAACTGGACTTGTGTGATGTGTAACCCTTTCCCCATCAACACGAAACTGTTTTCCGTTACTTTCCATCTCTAACTGTTCAAGATAAAGGGGAAAGTACCTCAAGTCTTGCGAGTAAGATAATAATGCATGATTTCCAAATCCTAAAAAATTTCTGTTCCATATAGCAATCAATCCCATTAGAACAGGGATATTTTCCGATAAATCAGTTGATTTGAAATGCTCATCTATGCTGTTTGCCCCATCTAATAAAAGCTGAAAATTCTCAGGTCCTACTGAAATCATTACTGCAAGGCTTACCGAAGAACAGATAGAGAATCTTCCTCCAACCCAATCCCATATTGCAAAAATATTTTCTTTTGGGATTCCCAGGCTTTCTGCTGCGCTGGAATTAGCTGTAACTGCAACAACATGTCGTGCAAGAAAATCTTTCTCAGTTCCCAGTGAATTTGTAAGCCACTGAATAGCAGCTTCAGCATTCGTAATTGTTTCTGCAGTTGTAAAGGATTTTGAATTGAGAATAAACATAGTTGTCTCAGGATCAAGTAAATGCAATTTGGAATCAATGTCCGCTGGATCAATATTTGATACAAACTCAGACTTAATCGAGTTTTTCCTAAAAGGACGTAAAGCAGCGTTTGCCATAACAGGCCCCAGGTGTGACCCGCCTATACCGATATTTACAACCGTGGTAATGGGTTTACCTGTTGTACCCACCCATTTCCCAGACCGGACTAATAGGGAAAAATCGCTGGCTCGTTCAAGTTCATCTCTTACGACTTCTCCCACACCTTCGTCTGAGCTTTCAGAAAATCGTAGGGCTGTGTGAAGAGCGGGACGGTTTTCGGAAATATTTACAATTTCACCAGAAAATAAATCATGGATCTTATCTGAAAGATTCAGTTCCTTTCCCAAAGCCACAAGCTTATTGATTGTATCTTTAGTAACTAATTGCTTTGAAAAGTCAACATGTAAACTCCCGACTTCAAAGGATAAATCCTCTATACGCGAAGAGTCATCATTCAATAATTCTTCCAAGCTCGCCACTTTGAGCAACGAACTATGCTCGGATAGCTCTTTCCATTGTTGAGTATCAGTCGGATCAATCACATTACTATGATTGCACGTTATTTCACCCAGATGCTTCTTCTAAGTTTTCTTCGTAGGCTTCTTTTGCTTCTGGGTTCATTTCAAGGAACTCAAGAAAGTTCGCGAAAATTGATTGCGGAGAAACGCCAAGTTCCCAATCAGGTATTGCGCCCGACTCTACCCATAGAACATAAGCTTCAAGCTCTCCTGCATCTTGTAAGCCATGCGTTACTCGTTCGTAGAGAACAACCTCAAGAATTTCGTAAGATTCAAGTGCTGCGAAATTTGGCATGACACCCTGATTCTGAGAGATCCGTTGCCCTCCCTCTCTGTTTGGGTCGCCATATGGTGTTCCAGCAGCGGAGGAACCATTCACCACCCAAGCAACATGACTTTCAACATCAGGGAATGTTTTAATTACCTCGCCATCATTCAATTGGTAACCAACTCCACCGCCACCTCCAGCACCATGACATGCAGAACATTGAGCATAAACAGCACCACCAGCAGCTATTGGTCCTTCCTCGTCATATGTTGGGGCTTCTAAAGTACCCCAAATCATAAATGCCCAGATTGGAAGGAAAAGTGCTACAGGGGCCATCCAAACTGGGATTTTCTTTCGCTCTTTAGCAGCAATAACCCAAGGAGCAACCGGTTTAGGAGGTTCAATTTTCTCAATCTCAGGTGGAGCAGATACTGGCGCAGCTGGAGCAGATTCGGTAGCTGCGACAACTGCTGTCTCAGAGGAATCGCTTTGGCTGTCGCTCGCAGGTGCAGCACCTGTTATTCGAGCTCGAGCTTCTCGCGATCGCTCTAATAAATAATCAGGTATCTCAACCACTGCAGCCTCCAAGGCAGGTATCTATTTGTAGAACAACATTACTGTTTCCTTTAGCAAACAAAGCAATACGTTCAAATCTTTTATAGTCGAATCTGTGCATTCGGTAGACTACCCTCTTTTCACTCAACAGATCTACTCTTAACAAAAAGCTAAAGATCAGAACTGCCACTCCCAGAATAGTGCTCTATTCTTGATCTTCGCCTAGTTAAAGAACCTCATTTTGAAGAAAAGAAGACTTTAATTATAAAACATCAATTTTTGGTAAAACATAAACACTTCACTCACCAAATATGACCTACCTAAAATATGTCAGGAAGCACTGAATAGTGACATAAATTTAGACAAAAAATCCGCAATAATCGCTAACTTTTGTAATAAACAAATCAACAAGAAATAAACTTAAATAGTATTATTCACCCTTTTCTTTAAGAAGGGTGCCACGATGTGTAGACAGCTAAAATGTCGTGGTAAAAATAGATAAGCGCTTATGCTCAAAGTGAGCAAAAGTTTACTTGTGAACCACTCACGAGGGGAAGAAAAAAGTGGCTCAAAAACGGCCTGTTGATGTAGTAGTAACAAAATTTTACGGAGCGATGATTACGTCAACCGTCGCTACGTTTGGAATCGTTGCAATTTGGGTAGGACTCACTAGAGACGCGAATGGACGTCAGTTCCCCTTTCTCAATACCGCATTTGTCTTAAGTTGGATAATCGCTGTCCTGATGACTGCAGGAATATTAGAATATGCAAAACGAAGACCAATCGAAAACGAAGCCACATGGGGCGAAGCAAATGTATGGTCTGTATACGTATTCTTGTATCTCTTCTGGATTTACGGAGTGGTCCCCCACCAGTGGCTGACATTCACCGAAGCCGGACTATCCTGGAGAGCTGATAAAGAGCTCATTGGCCCCACTGGTCTCGGTTTTACCAATGGTGAAGGAATCATACAATGGGCCTTACCATTCAAAATTAATTATCTTGTTATTGGGCACCTCATAACCGTAGTCATTTATGGTCTCGGGCTTGTAGCAAATGTTGCGCTTTGGTCTGTATGGCAGAACAGAGGCAAAATAGCGCCTCCAGAAATCGAAGAATCAACCTACGGCCGGCCTTTACTCAGAGAAGGAGCTTCATAATGGGTGTCCTTGATGCTAACCCTCCACTTCCAGAGTTTCGCGATGATTATGTACTTCAAGAGGTAGATCGCGACTGGCTGTCAAAAGCAGTGAAACCAAAACAGTTCATTCATATCGATCAATCAGAATGCATAATGTGTGAAGGATGTGTCGATATATGTCCATGGAAATGTATACACATGGTTCAAACCGAAGCTATTGATGAAGCCATAGGTACAGAGCAGCCGGGTGACGATCCCGCTGACCATGTAATTTTCACGATCGATGATGATGTCTGCACTAGGTGCGCTTTATGTGTTGACCGTTGTCCAACGGGAGTGATCATCTTAGGAAAAATTGAAGACCCGCCTGCCGATGGTGACACACACCAAAGAATGCCAAGTCATGGCTACGGCTATGGAATGAGATTGGGTTAAAGCAGTAATGGTAAAGAACAAGATCAAAATTAAAAATCAAGATATGAAGGTAGGAAAGTAACGTGGCAAAGCAGTCACTAGGCGAGAAATTTGCTGACATCTCAGAAAAGACAAAATCATCACAGGCTTGGAACTCCATATTCCGCCCTGGATCAATTTTCCGAAAAGGCTACTCCGATAGCCCCCGTAATAGATCCTACGTTGTTATGAACAGCCTCATCTATCACCTACATCCGGTGAAAGTAAAGCGCCATGCCGTAAAGGTTAGTTACACCCTCTGTCTGGGTGGACTTAGCTTCTTCCTGTTTATATTACTTACAGTTACCGGAATATTTTTAATGTTTTTCTATCGCCCTACAGCGGCTCAAGCATGGGATGATATTTACACACTACAAACCTCAGTAACTTTTGGTTTGCTCGTCCGGAACATGCATAGATGGGCGGCGCACTTAATGGTTCTCTCTGTATTCCTCCACATGGCTAGAGTCTTCTACCACGGTGCATACAAAGCTCCACGAGAGTTTAACTGGGTCATTGGGGTTATTCTTTTAACACTGACACTCCTCCTCTCCTTTACCGGCTACCTACTACCTTGGGATCAGTTAGCACTCTGGGCAGTCACAGTAGGAACAAATATGATGGGGTATACCCCTGTTTTCGGAGATCAAGTCAGGTTCGTGCTCCTTGGGGGTGCTGAGATAGGTACAGACACACTCCTTCGATGGTATGTGTTGCATGTTCTCATGCTTCCCTTTGTTGCGGTTATCTTTATGGCAATTCACTTTTGGCGAGTAAGGAAAGATGGAGGTATCTCAGGTCCGCTGTAGATCAAGATAGGAATTATTATGGCTGAAATCCCAGAACATTTATTAAAACGAGCCCAAGAGGCTAAAGCGAGAGCTACTTCTGGAGGCGATACATCGTCTACTGAAGCAACGGCTTCGGAAAGCAAGATCCCAGAAGAGTTGCTTGAACGAACTGCAGCTGCTGGCAGTAGACCATCCGCAGTCGCAACTAAAGATGCTTCAGAAGAGATTACATCTCCCCAACCACCTCCGGCATCCGCGACTGGACCAGCAGGACATACGCAAAGACTATTAGCTGTTGTTAAATCTGGTTCAATTCAAGACGTAAAACTGAAACCAGTTGACAAAGTGCATGTGTGGCCTCACCTTCTCATCGTTGAGTTTGTTGCGGCTCTAGCCGTTACAGCATTCTGTGTAGTGTTCTCAATATTCGTTAACGCACCGCTACTGGAATTAGCTAATTTTAATCAGACGCCAAACCCATCAAAAGCGCCATGGTACTTCCTAGGGCTTCAGGAATTATTGACAATGTTTCATCCAATGGTAGCTGGAGTAACAATTCCTGGATTGGCACTCTTCCTACTAATCCTTGCGCCATACATTGATAAAAACCCTTCAAACAAACCAGAAGATAGAAAGTTTGCAATTTCAATCATGACTGTCCATCTTATGTTCTGGGCTGTCCTTGTAATGATTGGTTCATTCTTTAGAGGACCAGGATTCAACTTCATATTTCCATGGGCAGACGGGCTTTTCTTCGAATTATGATCCAAATCCAAAGCACAGACTCTTCCAACGCAGTTACTAAACGAACCTACTCTCGTTCAGGTGGACTAAAATGGTAGTTCTCCTATTCGCTATCCCTGCAGTTGTGATACTGGGATCGTTACTACTTCTTGCCGCTTCAAGGCGAAACGAGGCAATGAGGGTTGAAGGTCAACTAAGCCGAGAAACACGCCAACGTGACCTTGAAGCCCAAGAAATTGTTTCGGAAAGTGAACCAGCGATTGTATCGGGACGCGATATCGAAAAAGCAGCCGTACTTGAACGTGCAGGCGGAACTGAATTAGAGATCCAAGAAACTGCCGCACCAGTACCTTGGACTGCGCCAGATGAAGAAGCAGTCGGCGTGGCAAGACGACAATTCCTCAATAGAAGCATTGTGGGATTAATGGGGCTCTCAATAAGTAGTTTTGGAGCAGCTGTTCTGGCCTTCTTGTGGGGAGGCGGAGGCAGCGGCGGTTTCGGCTCCAAAATAAAAGTTGGGAATGTCACAGATATTCAAGCAAGAATAGATGCAGCTAATGGGTTTTTGTATGTTCCTGAAGGAAGAATGTGGGTTACAAAATACCCAGCTGGATCTATTAAAAAAGCAGAGGCTGCTTATTCTGGTCCTGAGTTAGGCGGTATGAGAGGTGGACTTGTAGCGCTTTATCAAAAGTGCCCGCATCTTGGATGCAGAGTCCCGGAATGTCAAACATCCCAATGGTTTGAATGTCCCTGCCACGGTTCACAATACAATCGTGTCGGAGAGAAAAGAGGAGGTCCTGCCCCTCGTGGAATGGACAGGTTCGCTATGGAAGTTAAAGATGGCGTCTTCATTGTCGATACAGGAACGATTATTCAAGGACCTCCAATAGGTACTAACACGACAGGTCAAGAGGCCGAGGGACCAAATTGCATAGGGCAGTCCGATCACTAACGAACGAACAGAAAAGAAATAACGAAACATGACACTTTACGCAGCATCAACACCAAGAACGATAGGCCTCGTTCTAGCCATAATTGTGGCTGTTGGATTTGCTGTTTACGTGCTGTTCAATATTCGAGCAGGCCGAAAAGAAATAGGCGCCGAAGTAGAGCTAGCTCCTAATAGAAAACCCTATTACGATGACGAGACGCTGGAAACAAAGCGACTAGACATTGCTCTATCTGCAGGCGTTGCTGTACTTATCATTATTGCTCTTTGCCTTCCTCTTTACTGGTTGGGAGAACCTGGGCGTCAAGAAGGATACGTCAACCTCACAGATAACCAGTTCGCAAGTAGAGGTGGAGAAGCATACGAAGAACTGTGCGCTCAATGTCATGGCGCTGCTGGGGTTGGGGGTCAAGCTGCATTCACTATTCTGGACGAGCAAGGAAGATATGTCTCAGGTGTGAACTGGACTGCACCATCTCTCAACGCCATTCTCTACCGTTTCACAGAAACAGAAGTTACTCACGTCCTTAACTATGGAAGACCTCAGTCACCTATGCCTGCTTGGGGCGCTCCCGGTGGTGGCCCCTTAACGTCTCAGCAGATAGAAGAACTTGTTGCATATTTAGCAGCCATTCAGTTAACACCTGAACAGATGGCAGCCGAAGTAAAAGAAGGCATCAGAGAAAGTGTCTTATCAGACGTAAGAGATTCCGTAGTCGATCCTACTGATGAGCAACTAAAAGTAGCATATAACCAACTCGTCGACGGTCTGGGTGACGCTCTAGAAAATCAACGAATCGTCAAAGCCAATCCTGAATCAGAAATAGAAGAAATTGAAATCGCTGATAACGCAGTACTTGCACTTCTCGATCAGCATATTGATGACTTAGCTCAAAATAATGTTGTTAAATATGGCGAGTATCTTTTTAATAATCCAGCAGGAGCAGGAGCCTATGCTTGCGCAAGATGTCATACTGCTGGCTCTTCTTGGAATGCCAATGATGTGCTTGCGGCAAATCCCAGCTTGCAAGGATTGGTCAACCCAGAGGTTCCTGGAGGAGGAGGATTTGGCCCTTCTCTTATCGGAGTAACAACACAGTTTGCTTCAGCACAAGACCAGACATCATTCATTTCAGTCGGATGCGAGCCAAACCTGCAATACGGACTCAACGGGGTGTGCGAACCATCAGGACAAATGCCAGGATTTGGACCAAACGCTACTGAACTTGAAGGTGCACTGCTTTCCCTTGAACAAATAGCTGCAATCGTTGAATATGAGAGAGGACTTGAATGATTGATAAATTTCAATTCCTGCACATAGTCGCCGGTATTGGCTGGGACCCAGAAATAAGAGGGGCTCTTACCGTTCTGGTAGGTTCACTTGTTTTATTTGGCTCTGTATGGTTAATTCTCAACACAAATCTTGGTAACCGGCTCGGAACACTAATTGCTTTGGCAGGGTTCTTTGGTTGGATGCTAGTGATGGGAATTGTCTGGTGGATATATGGAATAGGTCTAACAGGTGATAGCCCTACATGGGAACCAAAAGAAATCATTTACGGTGATTTAAGTGAATCCGAGAGTGATGTCCAGAGACTTGGCTCCGATCAAATCACAGTCACTCCAGCAACCCAAATAGTAGCCCGGTACTGTCCGGGTCTTATTGACGCCACAGTACAAGTGCAAAGAGCTAGATATGTCGAACAGAACGTTGACTTGCTTCTCCAATACGATGCACCACAACCATATTGCACAGAGTCACTAGGAGAAAAAATAGCAGTTGATGCTGAAACCCTAGCTGACACCACAAAAGAGGCAAACGATCTACTCATCTTTGATGCTGAAAGAAGTGGTATTGAAGATTCACGAATTCTTGACGAGGAAGCGCTTCAAAGCAGAATAGACATTGTCATAGATGATCAACAAAGAAAACTCCAACAACTCACTCTAAGCGGCCTTGCCGCACTCAATGCCGCCATCATAGAAGACGCCCAATCTGATAACTTACTTGCCTTTAATGGGTGGAATCTACAATCAACAAGCGGCGCAGGAGAAGCAATCGCTTCTGCTGACGCATTTTTACTTAGCGACCAAGCGAGCCCGTTTTATAACGGAACGAGTGGCGATTTCTTCGTTCTTGACACCTTTCAAAAAGGCGGTAAGCCAAAGCGAAGCAGCGACGGCGTTATTGATAGAGTTTGGAACGAAATAAGGAACACCGTCGTCTTCTGGCACCCAACTAACACAGTTGTCGTAACAGTTGCACCAACACTAGACAAAGAAGCAGTCGCAGGACAGGCTCCACCATTCCCAGAGATTAACGCAAACGCTCAGACTATCTCAGTAGTGATGGAACGTAATCTAGGAAGTCTAAGACTGCCAGCAGCGATAACTACAATAGGCTCTGCTTTAGCGTTTATTGGTTTGTGTTACATGCTCAATATACGAGAGCGCGAACTACGCAGACGAACAGAAGAATGGGAATCATCGACAGCCCAATAGGGTAGGAGGGGAATTAAGTTGTTAGGTCAATATCTACCTATCCTCGCGATGCTCATTCTTGGCGTCATTTTTGCCGCCATCAGTCTCCTAGCATCCAGGCTATTAGCACCAAGAAATCCAACTGCTGCAAAACAGGACCCTTATGAATGTGGCATAACATCCACACAAGAGCCACCAGAACGTTTCCCAGTCCGATTCTTTCTCGTAGGCATGATCTTCATAGTCTTTGACGTTGAGATCATCTTCATGTACCCATGGGCCTTGACATTCCGAGAAATTGGTCTCTTCGGATTGGTAGCAATGCTGATCTTCTCCTTTGCAGTCTTTGAATCTTTTCTTTATATCATCGGTAATGGAGCTCTTGAATGGGGGCCTGTGAAACAAATAATGAGAAAGTCTGTTATTGACCCTAATCGAACAACTAACACTACAATCAGGCGTGTTGGGCTTGAAGGCCGAATTGAAGCTGAAGAAGAGGCCGCATAATGGCTAAATTACCGTTACTTGGCGACTCAAAAAATATCGGAGAAGCAGGACTAGCAGGACTAGACCATAATTTTCTGACAGGAAAAATTGAAGACTTAGTGAAATGGTCCCGAGCCAGAAGCATGTGGCCAGCAACCTTCGGGCTAGCATGCTGTGCACTTGAAATGATGGCAACAGGTTCCGCACACTATGACCTAGGTCGCTGGGGAATGGAAGTGTTCCGCGCATCTCCTCGCCAAGCTGACCTAATGATAGTTGCCGGGCGAGTTTCTCAAAAGATGGCTCCAATATTGCGGCAAGTATACGACCAGATGATGGAACCTAAATGGGTAATTTCAATGGGAGTTTGTGCAAGCTCAGGAGGCATGTTCAATAACTACGCACTCGTTCAAGGCGTAGACCAAATTGTTCCAGTTGATGTATACGCACCAGGGTGCCCTCCGGGACCTGAAACGCTAATGCACGCAATCCTGCAACTACATGAAAAGGTCGAAACCGGAGAAATAACAAGGCGGAGAAATGAACTCAATGGTGGAGCAGGAGTCATCGTTGAACAGAGAGATGGGCAAACCGCAACCAAGGTAGTCATAGGTAAATAAGAGATCACTATGTCCGACGAAACCGTAAATGAAGAAATTGATCAGGTTGATACTAACGTTTACGAAACCAGTTCTCGTGGCCAAAAAGTACTCCATACCAGTCGCAACAATCTCATAAGCACAATACAAGAACTGCACTCCGACGGATTTAATGTCTGTATTGACGTCACCGCAGTTGACTATCTCGAAAACCCTGAAAGAGACCTACCAGAGGAAATCAGCCCAGAAAGATTTGAACTTGTCGTCAATCTGATCTCGCATCAGAAGCGAGAGAGGGTACGGCTTAGAATCCAAGTTCCTGAGAATGAACCCACAGTTCCAACTCTCTTTGATATCTTCCCAGGAACTGAAGCTTTAGAACGAGAAGTCCACGACCTATTTGGAATAAATTTTGATGGCCACCCAGACATGACAAGGATATTAATGCCAGAAAATTGGCAAGGGCATCCACTCCGAAAAGATTATGATGTTGGAAAAATACCAGTTCAATTCAAAGAAGCGCCAGGTTTATGATGACAGATCAAGTAATGGCCAACGACGAAATCGATGAAGAGAATGATTCAGCTGAAAGAGTCTTTCGACGAGGAGAAGATTCAGCAATTCTGAGACTATCTGAAAGCGAAGTCCAAGCATACACTCCTGATGATGACCGAAGAATGGTAATCAACATGGGTCCACAACATCCTTCCACACATGGAGTTCTGCGTTTATCGCTAGAGATGGAGGGCGAATCAGTGCTCAGAAGCAAACCCATCATCGGATACCTACATACAGGGATGGAAAAGACTGGAGAGCAACTCAGTTACCTTCAAGGACCAACAAATGTTACAAGAATGGATTACTCTTCTCCGCTGTTTAGCGAATTAGCCTTTTCTCTCGCTACAGAAACATTGCTGGAAATAGAAATACCTGAAAGAGCAACTTGGATCCGCATGTTAATGTGCGAATTAAATCGCATCAGTTCACATCTTTTATTTCAAGCCACCAACGGAATGGACATGGGCGCAGTTGGTGCAATGATTTATGGATGGCGTGAAAGAGAAGAAGTACTTCGCCTGTTTGAGATAATTACTGGACTTCGGATGAATCACAACTATATTCGTCCTGGAGGAGTTGCAGCTGATCTTCCCGATGGATGGCGAGATGATGTCCTTAGAGTTCTAGACAGCCTCCCAGACCGGCTAGATGAATTCGACACGCTTCTGACGGGGCAACCCATTTGGCATGAAAGACTTCAGGGCGTCGGCGTTATCAATACCGCCGAATGCCTTGCACTAGGAGTAACAGGACCACTATTACGCTCAACGGGATACGCCTGGGATCTGAGAAAAGATATTCCGTACCTTCAATATGATCAAGTAGAATTCGACGTCCTTGTCGGAACCTATGGCGATTGCTTCGACAGATTCGCAATACGACTCAATGAAATCCGAGAATCAATACGGATTGTCCGACAAATCCTTGAGAAGATGCCTCAAGGGGATTATAAAATTCAAGATAAAAAAGTAACGCCTCCTCCGCGAGCACGCATTGATGAGTCAATGGAAGCACTCATCCACCATTTCAAAATATTTACCGAGGGATTCAAAGTTCCAGCGGGTGAAGTTTACGCCTCCGTTGAGTCGCCGAGAGGAGAGCTTGGCTGCTATATCGTTTCAGATGGTGGACCTAAACCATACAGAATGCATATCCGCGGCCCCTCATTCACTAACCTTCAAGTTCTTCCCCACATGCTCCAGAATTGTCTCGTAGCTGACGCAGTTGCAGTTATTTCAACCGTTGACCCAATCATGGGAGAGGTTGATCGATGAGTAGACTTTCAGAAGGTAACATCCGGATAGCCAACGAAATTATTGATCGGTATCCAATCAGAAAATCAGCTTTAATTCCCCTACTTCATCTCGCCCAAGAACAGGAAGGGTGGGTAACAGATGAAGCGATGAATCACATTGCCGAAATTATCGGTATCACTCCCGCAGAGGTTTTGGGAACCTGTAGCTTTTATGAAATGTTTAAACGTCAACCCAACGGAGAATACCAAGTCAACATTTGCCACGGAATATCTTGTCATTTACTCGGGGCAGACCAGCTAATCCACCATGCCGAGGAAACGCTAGGTATACGTGAAGGAGAAACTACTCCCGATGGAAAATTTACACTTGAAGGCGTTGAATGCATAGCAGCATGTACTGAAGCTCCTTGCATGCAAATCAACTACCGTTATCAGAATCAAATAACTGAATCCCAATTTGATGAAATAGTCCAACAGATTCAAGAGGAAGAAAGAAATGAGATCCCCAAACATGGAGCTCTAGCAAAAGTAAGACAACACATACCCACCGAAAGAATGGCAGGGTTTCAGTCAATTGATGAAAGCAGCGAACCTGTTTGGCTCGAAAGAAATGGAGAAGCCGAATGACTTCTCCATTAATAACGACCAGCCGTTGGGGTATTGAAGACGGGCACACACTCGACGGTTATCTTAAAACAGGTGGCTATCAAGCCATTCAAAGAGCTCTGGAAATTTCCCCACAAGAAGTTCACGAAGAAGTAAAAAAAGCTTCTCTTCTTGGAAGAGGCGGAGCCGGTTTCCCAGCAGGAGTTAAATGGGGATTCCTACCTGAAAACGTATGGCCCAGATATCTTGTTGTGAATGGCGATGAGTCTGAACCAGGCACATACAAAGACAGAATTCTCTTAGAAAGAGACCCACATCAACTGATAGAGGGATGCCTAATAACCTGCTATGCCTTAGGGCTATCTCAGTGTTTCCTTTATGTCCGAGGAGAAATGGCACACGGCCAAGAACGAGTAGCCCAAGCCTTAAACGAAGCTTATGAGGCAGGATACGTAGGCAAAAATATACTTAACACGGAGTTCTCCGTTGATATCGTCCTCCACTGGGGAGCGGGAGCATATATCGTCGGTGAAGAAACCGCTTTGATCGAGAGCCTAGAAGGCAACAGGGGAATGCCAAGACTGAAGCCACCTTACTTCCCGGCATCAATAGGTCTATATGGCAAACCTACAATAGTGAATAACGTTGAAACACTCGCAAATATCCCATGGATCGTTCTCAATGGAGGAGATAAATTCGCAAAGCTTGGCGCTGAGCAATCCACAGGAACTCGAATATTTGCAGTTTCAGGTCATGTAAATAACCCAGGTGTCTATGAGGTTGAATTCGGTACAACGACTTTCCGAGACTTGATCATGGGAGAGAAATACGGAAATGGCATCAGGAATGGAAACGAAATAAAAGCATTTATTCCGGGAGGAGCATCAGCTCCATGGTTCTATGAAGAGCACCTTGACTTACCCCTAGAAAAAACTGCAGTGGATCAAGCAGGCTCCATGCTAGGCTCGGGCGCGATTGTAGTCATGGACCACACGACAGACGTAGTAAAAGCATGTCACAACCTCGTGAGGTTTTTCGCAAGAGAATCGTGCGGGAAATGTGCACCATGTCGCGAGGGAACAAACTGGTTAGAGAAGATCCTTCAACGAATAATTGATGGCAACGGGCGAACCCAGGACCTAGATCTACTCCTTGATGTCTGCGACAACATCAGTCCGGGAGTCACTTGGCCCCCTAAACAAACAACCATTTGCCCATTAGGCCCATCAGCAGTATCACCCATCTCATCAGCTATCACTAGATATCGAGAAGAATTCGAAAANNGAAATACGGAAATGGCATCAGGAACGGAAACGAAATTAAAGCATTTATTCCAGGAGGGGCATCAGCGCCGTGGTTCTTTGAAGAGCATCTTGACTTACCCCTAGAAAAGACTGCAGTAGATCAAGCGGGCTCCATGCTAGGTTCAGGTGCAATTGTAGTCATGGACCACACAACAGACATAGTGAAAGCG
>DBHP01000100.1:24743-48860 GCA_002295705.1 Candidatus Neomicrothrix sp. UBA825
TAGATATCGAGAAGAATTCGAAAATTATCTCACAAAATCTAAGCCAGATATTCCTGTCACAATCAGAGGCGGGACAACATGACTGACACATTTAAAAGCCAAACAAAAGTAACCTTTACGCTAAATGGCAAGGAAGTGGATGCACCAGAGGGAGAGAATCTAATTGAGGCTTGCTCAAACGCAGGGGTAGACATACCTCATTTTTGTTATCACAACAGAATGAACCCAGTTGGAATGTGCAGAATGTGTATTGTTGAAGTCGATACAGGAAGAGGACCCGCACTTCAACCGAGTTGCATGCTGAACGTTAGTGAAGGAATGAACGTTGACACAGAGTCGGATGTAACTAAAAAAGCACAAGACGGGATCCTAGAATTCCTTTTACTTAATCATCCACTCGATTGTCCCGTGTGTGATAAAGGAGGCGAATGCCCACTACAGGATCAAACCATTGCATACGGGCCAGGTGAAACACGGTTCGTTGAAGAAAAAAGACATTTCGAAAAACCCATACCTATCAATGACAACGTCTATCTTGACCGTGAGAGATGCATTCTTTGCGATAGATGCACTCGCTTCGCTGACGAAGTAGTCGGAGATCCACTGATCCATTTCATTGATAGAGGAAACGAGACACAAGTAAATACCTTCCCTGAGGACCCTTTTGCTTCGTACTTCAGCGGAAACGTTGTCCAGATTTGCCCCGTAGGAGCCTTAACCGCAAAACCATACCGATTCAAAGCAAGACCATGGGATCTAGAAGAAATCGAATCTACCTACCCCAACCCACTCGGTGACAGAATCATGATCCAATCTTCACGAGATGAAGTTCTCAGATTCCAAGGCTTGGATAGCAGTACCGTAAATTGGAGTTGGCTCACCGATAAAGATAGATTCTCATTCCAAGCATTCCAAAGCGAATATAGGATCCAAGAGCCGCTTGTTCGTGGTTCGGGTCTAAACAAGCCGGATAAAAGTGCCAAAGGCTTAGTTGCATCCTCTTGGAATGCTGCCCTTGATATGACAGCAAAAGCTATACAAAATTCAACACCTGACAGAATCGCATTTGTCGGGGGATCTCGATTTACAAATGAATCTCAATACGCTTGGACGAAGTTAGCAAAGGGTCTAATAGGCACAGATAATGTTGACGCTACTTTAGGCGACGATCTACCGACGCACGTACTGCTCGGGCTACCAAAGACAACAATCAACGAGATTTGCTCACCTAACAGCACAATTGTATTAATAGGTCCAGATCCCAAAGAAGAGTACGGGACTCTTTACATCAGACTACGAGACGCAATCACAAACAAGGGTGCAAAACTTATTGAGCTAACGCCAATAGAAACTGGGCTTAGCAATATAGCAGCAATTTCACTTAGACCTAGACCAGGTGAAATAGCAAAAGTAGTCAATTCGATACTCACCGGCGAAGCCCCTGTTGAAATTGGTGGAGTAAGCAAAGAGTCAATCCAAGCCTGTCATGAACTCATTAAAGACACGCAAATAAACGTAGTATTTGCCCACCATTCCATTGCAGAGTCAACCGAACCTATCACCCAAGCCTTGACGCTTCTGAGCGAAGTACCAGAAACGAAATTCTTACCACTTGTCAAAAGAGCCAACACTATAGGAGCCCTACACATGGGAATGGCACCGGGACAGCTTCCTGGGCAGATATCTCTTCACGACCCGAGCAAAACAGGTTTAACTGGTTGGCCAAATCTTCCAGAACAAGATGGAATGACAACAGACCGAATACTCGAATCTGCAGCAAACGAACAAATTGATGTGCTGTTCCTTCTGGGATCAGACCCTTTAAGTGACTACAGAAACCCTGAACTAGTAAAGAAAGCCCTAGAAAAGACACAGACAGTCATAGCTGTTGATCTCTTCGTAAACCCCTCTGTTTATCAATCTGACATTATCTTCCCAGCGGCTGCATTTATTGAGAGTAACGGAAGCCATACAAATGTAGAAGGAAGAATAACCCCAATCCGACAAAAGGTTACTTCTCCCGGCACTTCACGACCAGATTGGATGATCGCAGCAGAAATAGCCTGGCGACTAGACCAAGATTTAGAAATAGAGAATCCGGAAGATGTATGGAATGAAATCCAAGCTGCGAATTTAGGTCATCAAAAAGTCACATTACACGACATTAACTCCACGCCTGATGGAATCATCATCCAATTCGGCACTTCAACACAATTTAAAAAAGCAAACCTAAATACTGACACACGCCCATTTGACTCGTATTCACATAGGCTCGTTCTCTCAAAAAAAATGTTCGACAATGGAACCATCACTCAAATGTCACCAGCACTCAAAAACTTTTCATACCCATCCGAAGTATTTGTTAATCCCGCTGATTATAAAACAATGGGAATAGATGAGGGAAAGCCAGTCACGCTCATCAACGGTGCGAAGACAATAAGTGTCATTATCAAGCCAGATCAAAAAATACCGCGCTCAATCGCCTTTGGTTACTTAAATCAAGACGGAGTTGACCTACGAACATTACTCACTGATGGTGCCGAAAGCATTGATATTCGTATAGACCCGACAGCGAAGGCTATTTAGATGATCTTCGCACTCGATCCACTCTTCCTCGGCGATGCCGGAACTTTAGAAGTAGTACTAATTGTTATTCTTAAAGTGCTTGTCGCATTTAGCGTTCTATTAGTCACAGTCATGCTTTACATCTGGTGGATGAGAAAATTTATATCCGATATGCAGAACAGAGTAGGACCAAGCCGCGCCGGCCCATTCGGGATCCTCCAAACACTCGCTGATGGGATCAAGTTATTCTTCAAAGAGGATTTAATCCCAAACAAAGCAGACAAATTCGTATTCAAATTAGCACCCTTCTTCTCAATAGTCCCTGCCCTACTTGTCTTCACTGTCGTCCCTGTTGCCGGAGATTTCAGCAGTGGAGGAGATGGAACCGTTACTTGGTTTGGTAATAAAACCTTTGTCCAACTCGCTGATCCACACATCGGCATATTATTTGTTCTGGCCATGTCATCAATAGCTGTCTACGGCATCATGCTTGCCGGATGGTCCTCAGGGTCAAAGTACCCGCTACTAGGTTCAGTCAGAGCTTCAGCACAAATGGTGTCATATGAGGCAGCCCTTGGACTCGCTTTAGTTGCAGTACTAATGAAAACTGGAACCCTCTCAACCCACAATATTGCCTTAAGCCAGACCGGAGGAATTACAGATTGGGGGCTAGTAGTAACAGGCTTTGTTCCCTTCTTCATTTTCTTCATTGCAACTACTGCGGAACTAAACACCCCTCCCTTTGACCTAGTTGAAGCCGAACAAGAACTTGTTGGTGGTTTCCATACTGAATATAGCTCCATCAGATTCGCACTCTTCTTTATGGCTGAATTCATGAATGTGATCACCATGTCAGGTGTTATGGTGACTCTATTCTTTGGTGGGCCAGGAGGATACTACCCTCCATTTGGTCCAGCATGGTTCTGGGGCCTTTTGTGGTTTGTAGGAAAAGTATTTATCTTCGCTTCCGTATTTGTATGGATGCGTGGAACACTACCAAGACCAAGATATGACCAACTTATGGACTTCGGATGGAAATTGCTCATCCCTCTAGCACTTGGCTGGGTAATGCTGCTTGCAACTCTGGATGTATTTAAAGATCGCGGCCACGACAGCGGTTTATCGCAACTCCTTATTCTGGTTATCAGTGTTATAACGTTAACCCTACTCGCAGGTTTACTCATGAAATCCATATCTATTGGAAAACACAAGAGAGAACTAGAAGGGGAAGAGGTATTTGGATGACAATGTTCACCTTGACTTCGTCTTCTAATCATTTGGAGGAAAACAAATGAGCATCCTTAATTTTTTCAAAGGGTTTGCCGTAACGCTTGGAAAACTCAACCATGCCTCCGAATCAGGTGCAGTCGTAACCACACACTACCCAGAAGAGAAGAGAAGGAAACCAAAAAGATTACACGGTAGACATGTATTGAATCGATACGAAGATGGAATGGAAAAATGCATAGGTTGTGAACTATGTGCCAGTGTTTGTCCAGCAAATTGCATATATGTCCGAGGTGCTGACAATGACCCAGAAAGTCCAACATCGCCAGGAGAACGATTTGGATTTATCTACGAAATAAATTACCTACGATGTATCCATTGTGACCTATGCGTAGAAGCATGCCCAACGCAGGCCATTACGGAAACGAAGCTCTTCGAGTTCTCTTTCACCGATCGTAAGCAGGCTATTTACACTAAGAATGAACTTGTAGTAGATGACACCGGTAGACCCCAACATCTGCCGTGGGAAGATTGGCGCCCGGGAGAAGACCAATATATCTCTGAATGGATGCGAGCAACCTCACCATCCGGGTCTGCAAGCTACGAAGGCCAAATCCAATGGGCGGGCGAACTTGGCTACGGAGTACGTCCGTCCGAGACTGGACAAAGCAGCGCACTTGAAGAACCGCAAGGCGAGCAATAGTGGAAGCCGTTACCTTTTTCCTCGCAGCAATCATCTCTCTTGCAGGGGCATGCGGCGTCGTCTTCATGAAGAACCCAGTTCATGCAGCGTTATCGCTTGTCGCCACATTATTCGGAGTAGCCATTCACTTCATTAATCTCGAAGCATACTTCTTAGCAGCCGTGCAAGTTATTGTTTATGCCGGTGCGATAGTAATCCTTTTCTTATTTGTGATCATGCTCCTGGGAGTAGATCGAGCGGAAAGTATTAAAACAGATCCAATTATAGGGCAGAGACAAATAGCTGTACTCGCAGTCGGGGGGATCCTTGCATTAGGAGCACTCATAGGTGTTGCGTTCTCAGGGGATGTCACAGGGGTACCACCAGAGAACGCGCAGAAATCTACATATGAGGGCGGAACGGCCATCAATAGTGACCACGTCCATGCGGGTGACAATGTTCGGCCTGACCAAAATATCAAAGACATAGGCAGAGCTTTATTCTCAACGCGATACGTATTTGCTCTCGAAATCACAGCTTTGTTGTTAACAATCGGTGTAGTCGGAGCTGTTGTTCTAACAAGAAGGCCAAAGGGAGAACTTGAACCACTTCCAGATGATGACCCCCCATCGATTTATCGTGATAATGAAAACAACACTGATCTTAAATCAACACTTAGTGAAGACACTGGCCCATCAGACGAAACACCATCAGATGAGTCTGGAAAAGATGCCTCAGAAGAAACTGGGGTACCGGGAGAATGATTTTAGGACTATCAATCGGGCCCGAATACTATCTTGCTCTCTCAGCAGCTCTCTTTACAATCGGAGCTGGAGGTCTACTAGTACGCCGTAACCCACTAGTCATGTTTATGTGCATCGAGTTGATGCTTAATGCTGCGAATCTAGCGTTCATAAGCTTCGGAAAAGAAATGGGCGACCTAGGGGGACAATTATCCGTACTCTTTGTTCTTGTAGTTGCAGCAGCCGAGGTGGTAATAGGTTTAGCAATAGTTGTGGCAGTGATGCGTAGAAGGCCTAAAGCCTCAGTTGATGAAGTTTCGGTTCTGAGGGGATAGTATGACAAATCTCGTTTGGCTTATTCCCGGACTCCCTTTAATTGGGTTTACATTGCTTTTACTCTTTGGGCGGCGACTAGGAGAACCTCAGGCTGGCTGGCTGGCTACATCAACTGTTAGTGGCTCTTTTTTAGCAGCAGTAGCGGTTTTCTTTAGTCTTGCAACAAAACCACCTGAAGAACGAGTCTATGAAATTACTTTATTTGAGTGGATTCCATCAGGTGAGTTATCAATAGGTCTTGGTTTCCTAGCAGACCCACTATCCATAACCATGGCACTATTCGTAACTGGGGTTGGAGCTTTGATACACATGTACGCAATTGGCTACATGCATGGCGATCCAAAATTCTCAAAATTCTTTTTATACTTAAACCTTTTTGTTTTCGCAATGCTCATGCTTGTGCTCGGTGATAACTTACTAATTACTTTCCTTGGATGGGAAGGAGTAGGTGCCTGTTCTTATTTCCTGATTTCTTTTTGGCACGAAGAACCTGCAAACGCAACGGCGGGGAAAAAAGCATTCGTCACAAATCGGGTAGGGGATTGGGGCTTTATGGTCGCAATGTTCCTTCTATTTTTCAACATAGGGTCTTTGAAATATAGTGATATATTTTCTTCAGTAATCGAAGCAGATGCCTTAACCCAGACCACAGCTACCGGAATAGTAGCGATGCTTTTTATAGGAGCTGCAGGAAAATCAGCGCAATTCCCTCTCTACCTTTGGCTTCCTGATGCCATGGCAGGACCGACACCAGTATCGGCCCTCATACATGCAGCGACAATGGTGACCTCAGGCGTCTATCTCCTAACAAGAATGAATCCTGTACTAGCAGAAGCTGCAGGTTGGTCCATAGATATGATCTGGATCATTGGGCTCTTTACAGCTCTGTTTGCGGCCACAGCCGCAATAGCGCAAAACGATATCAAAAAAGTACTTGCCTATTCGACAGTAAGCCAACTTGGTTTCATGTTCGTAGCAGTTGGGTCAGGATTATACGTTGCTGCCATATTCCACATGATCACTCATGCTTTCTTCAAAGCACTTCTATTCCTTGGTGCCGGATCAGTTATCCATGGAATGCATCACGAACAGGATATGCGAAAATATGGAGCACTCAGAAAAGTAATGCCAATAACAGCATTCACATTCATTGTAGGTTGGCTCGCTATTGCAGGAATCCCTCCGTTTTCGGGATTTTGGTCAAAGGATGAGGTTCTTTTGGCGGCGTGGAATGAAAACAAAATTGCATGGGCGATGCTTTTGATCGCAGCAATTATGACAGCGTTCTATATGAGCAGACTGGTCTTCATGACTTTCTTCGGGGAAAAGAAATGGGGCATTTCAGAACACGCAGAAATAGAAGGTAATGAAGAACAAACAGAAACAGCAACAGACTCAGAAGCAGATACAGAAGACGGCGATAAGCATGAAGTAACACCTCATGAATCCCCAATCGTCATGTGGTTACCGCTCGTAATTCTCTCCGGATTAGCTGCTGTTGCTGGGCTCTTAAATCTTCCTTTCAGTTATGGCACAAAGCATCTGGAACATTGGCTCGAACCAATACTCTTTGGAAATGAAGTTCATGTAACTGCCTCAGGTGAAACAAAATGGATTCTAGCGATAGTTGCAATAGTAGGGGCTACCACGGGAGTTCTAGCTGCAGCATTCGTATACCTAAAAAAACGTTCCCTAGCGCGCCAAATTGAGCATTCGGTACTAGAAGAAGCGTGGAGATTTGATGCAACGGTCAGTAATTTTATGGGCGGGCCCGGACGAAAAGGTTTTGAGGCTACAACCCTATTTGACCAAAAGATCATTGATGGAGCGGTAAATGGAGTAGGAAAAGTGACCCAGCGTATGAGTACCAGAATGCGAAGCCTCCAAACGGGTCTGATTAGAAGCTATGCGTTGGGCATGTTCATAGGAGCAGTCGCAGTTATCGCTTATTTCGTATCCAGGATGGGTTTCTGATGACATTTCTAAGCTTGTTAGCTGCATCACAAACTCAGTCCACGTTTCAGGCCATACCCGTTCTCGTACTTCTCCCAGTTTTTGGAGCAATCGCTGTAGCGCTAACACCAAACGCGCGAATCGGTGTGCACAAAATGCTAGCTACTATTTTCACTGGCGTAACGGGAGCAATCTCTGTTTGGCTACTGACCGCTTTTGAAACAAATGGAGAATTCCAATTTATTTCTCAGCAAACATGGATCAAGAGCCTTGGAATAGAATGGTTCGCAGGGATCGACGGAATTTCCCTCTTCCTGGTGGTCTTAACCGGATTACTGTTCCCATTTGTCATTATTGCAATAAACCCCAAACATGATCACAAGGCTTACTACATCTGGGTTCAACTATTACAGACAGGATGTATGGGAGTATTCGTATCCTTGGATCTCTTCATGTTCTTTGTTTTCTTTGAAATTGTGCTGATCCCCATGTACTTCCTTATAGGTAAATGGGGGCACGGAAACGCACAATATGCTGCAACAAAGTTCTTTCTCTACACAATGTTTGGATCTGCCTTGATGTTGGTCAGCATTGTTTCACTAGCTGTCCTACATGCACAGAACAGTGACTCTGAACTCACTTTTAACCTTCTAGAAATCGCCACCAATCCGGAAATCGCAACAAATACTTCAAGGCTTATTTTCCTTGGTTTCGCAATAGCTTTTGCCGTCAAAGTTCCGCTATTCCCTGTTCATACATGGCTACCCGACGCTCATACGGAAGCACCGACTGCAGGCTCAGTCATACTCGCAGGAGTCATGTTAAAACTTGGAACTTACGGCTTTATCCGGTTCGGACTCTTCCTGTTCCCAGAAGCCTCCCACTTCTTCGCACCCCTATTCTTGACCTTAGGAGTTATTGGAATTATTTATGGTGCAATAGTTGCGACCATGCAAAAAGACCTTAAGCGACTTGTTGCGTATTCATCAATTGCACACCTAGGTTTCATAATTTTGGGTACCTTTGCGCTTAACACTCAAGGTATTCAAGGCGCAACTGTGCAAATGATTAACCACGGACTTTCAACAGGTGCACTATTCATGCTCGTTGGCATCATCTATGAACGAAAACACACACGTCAGATTTCCGAATTGAGTGGTATCCAGAAATCAGCTCCTGTACTCGCTGGCGTCTTTACGCTTGTAATGCTGTCATCCATAGGATTGCCGGGACTGAACGGATTCGTGGGAGAATTCCTGATACTCCTTGGAACATTTACAGCAAATAGGTGGTGGGCGGTTATCGCAGCAACTGGAGTAATCCTTGCTGCACTTTATCTGCTCTGGGCGTATCAGCGTGTATTCCATGGCCCTCAAAATCCAGAGGATGAACCAACGCATGACCTCACTAACTGGGAACGCCTAACATTATTGCCCTTAATCGTAGCCATTGTCTTTTTGGGTATTTACCCGAAGCCAATGCTCGATCGTATTGAACCAGCTGTTGATAAGCTTGTTTCCCACATTGAAGAAACAATTGAAGACGGATCGTTCACAGAACCAGTACCAACTACTCAAAACCGAACATCCTTTAGTGATTTATTAAAGGAAACACATGAGTCACATTCTTACGACAAACATGGCGGTTCGCATCACGATAATCACCATGATAAGGAATCTGACCATGAGGATGGAAGCCACTCAGGAGATCACGAATGAGCGTAATAAACGTGTTAGCCCATGAGTCAATACAAACACCATCCGTATCTTGGACTGGGTTATTGCCCATAATCATCCTTGCCGCAGCAGGAGTCTTGTTACTTACTATTTGTTCGCTTTTGCCAGAGAGGGTAACCAATAAATTTGCTTCGGTTTACACCCAACTAGCGGCCGTTGCAGCACTAAGCAGCACTTTTTCTCTGTGGAATAAAGTACAAAATGAATCCGAAGGTCCCTACTCAACCCTTGCAGGTGCATTTGGCATAGATGGGTTCTCAATTTTTGTAACGATGTTGATAACGGTCTGTGTAATCCTTATCTCTCCACTAGCAGAGACTTTCCTTAAAAGAGAAAACATAACGGGTCCTGAACCATATGTTCTGATGCTCCTTGCAGCTACTGGCGGAATTATCATGGCAGGAGCAAATGACTTCATAGTTCTCTTCTTGGGTATCGAAGTCCTGTCAATATCATCCTATATTCTGGCTGCTATGAATTCGAGACGAATTCAGTCGCAAGAAGCAGGTCTCAAGTATTTCGTTCTGGGAGCATTCGCCTCTGGATTCTTGCTATACGGAATAGCTCTACTTTATGGTGCTACTGGGTCAACATCTTTTTCGGCGATCAAAAATTTCACTCAAGAAGTTGAATTGACAAACGATACTCTCTTACTTGCATCTCTAGCTTTATTAATAGTTGGCCTAGCATTCAAAGTCGCAGCAGTTCCATTCCACTTCTGGTCGCCAGATGTCTATCAAGGTTCACCGACTCCATTTGTTGCCTTCATGGCTTCCGCAGTCAAAGCAGCAGGATTTGCGGCAATCCTGAGAGTACTTTACGTTACCCTTGGAGAATATCGAGCCGACTGGCAACCTGTTATCTACGCAATCGCTATCGCTACATTACTGACAGGATCGTTATTAGCTATCGTACAAACTGACCTAAAGCGGATGCTCGCATATTCTTCTATAAGCCATGCTGGCTACTTGCTAGTAGGCACACAGGCTGCATCAGACCAAGGAGTGAAAGCAGTTCTTTTCTACCTAGCGACCTATGCCTTTATGGTAATAGGCAGCTTCACAGTCGTAGCAATAAATGCAGGAGACACAGGAATCCAAACGAACCTTGATTCTCTATCTGGTCTAGCCACACGAAAACCTTTGTTGGCAATCACCTTTACCGTTTTCCTGTTAGGACAGGCTGGAATACCTCTCACTTCTGGATTCTTTGCAAAGTTTTATGTCATTGAAGCCGCAATAGAAGAAGGATCCTACTTGCTCGCCATAATCGCCATGATCGCAGCTGTCATTGGAGCATTCCTCTATCTGCGGATCCTTGTAAAAGTCTGGCTATCACAACCAGAAAAAGACCAAGAAGATACAAAACTTCATATCCCAACTGAAATTGGAGTATTGCTCGTTATATCAGTCATCGCAACGATGTTCTTCGGAATTTGGCCAGAACCCCTAGTAGAAATGGTCCAAAGAGCCATGCCTGCGTTGATATCGAGTTAAAAATGAACTATTTAAACGCCTTTCAAAAGAATCACTCCCAAATAAGGGAATATCTTCACTCCTTGAGGAGAGCAAAACACCAAAAAACAAATCAAACTAAACACTCCTTAACCACGTTTAAGCCTCTGGTTTGGGCTATCTTGTGCTGTACACCTTGGTCCGAATGGCCCCAAGTAACTACTATTATTCAACGTGTCTGATTTTCTACGCAGCTATCTCACAGTCGCCGTTTTTGGCGTGCTTGCATGTGCACTCGTCGGTGCCTTTGTAGGGCTTAGCGCGCTAATCAGACCAGCAAGAAAGCAAGACCAGAAATACCTGACTTATGAATCAGGAGTAGACCCAGTCGGCACAGGGTGGACCCAAAGCAATATTCGGTATTACATCTTCGCACTCCTCTTTGTTATGTTTGATGTTGAAGCAGTCTTCATCTTCCCATGGGCAACACGCCTTGAACAGTACGGACTCTTCGGCCTCATCGAAATGGCGATCTTCATCTTTATTCTGCTCTTAGGGCTGCTTTATGCCTGGCGAAAAGGAGTACTTAAATGGTCTTAAAAAACGTCTTAAAAAGGATGCGACATGGGATTAGTTGAATCTGGCAAAATGCCAAAATCACTCACAAAACTGTTAAACATGAGTCGACGCTACTCAATGTGGGTATATCAATGGGGACTAGCATGTTGCGCAATTGAAATGGGGGCCGCATTTGCGTCTCCACGGTATGACGTCATGCGACTAGGAGTCATTCCACTTCCAGCAAGCCCTCGTCAGGCTGATTTCTTAGTTGTTTCTGGAACAGTAACTGACAAGATGGCACCTGCGGTCAGAAGGCTATGGGAACAAATGCCTGACCCCAAATATGTTATCTCCATGGGGTCCTGCGCAAACTGCGGAGGACCTTACTGGGATTCATACTCTGTCACAAAGGGTGTGGATCAAATTGTTCCAGTTGACGTGTATGTTCCAGGATGTCCACCAAGGCCTGAAGCGCTTCTTGAAGGAATTGTTTTACTCCAAGAGAGAATCATGAACGAAGACATGGCAGAACGTTGGAAAGGTGATCCAATTGTTGTTGAGTAAACCCTCTCCCACACAATACGAACAAAGAGGAAGCCATGGCTGACATTCCTGAACACCTCCTCAAGAGAGCTCAAGCAGCACGAGAAAAAGCTGAAACTGAACAGCCAGTTGATGAGCAACCTTCTTCCGAGCCTGCAGAAACAGATACCGCTGTAGCAGTGGTAGAGGAAGAAGTCATCGACGTAGATGAAAAGGCTGAAAAAACGCTAAATAAGATTATTGAGGGACTGGGCGAAAAAGTCCTCTCATCACACATAGCGCCGAACAGAGGCTTATGGATACGAGTATCAAGTGAAAACTGGCGACAAACAGCCCAGTTTCTTCATGATGAGCTGGATTGCACATTTTTTGATTGGTTATCCGTTATTGACTGGATGCCATCACCCTATGGAAGAGAACTTGATACAGAACAGGATATTGAACCAGAACAAGACTCTACCGAACCCGAACAAATGGAATGGGGCTACACAGGAGGAGATACTCGATTTCAACTCATATGTCGCGTCTACTCAATTTCCAATGGAATAGGAATAATGGTCAAGGCTGACCTTGACAACCAAAGTCCGAGAGCACTATCTCTTATCCCAATTTACCCAGGAGCTAACTGGCACGAACGGGAAGCTCGAGAAATGTTCGGAGTGACTTTTGATGAACACCCTGATTTGAGAAATATATATCTACCCGGAGACTTTGAAGGTCACCCTCTGAGAAAAGACTATCCACTCCTATCAAGGCGAATGAAACCATGGCCTGGGATTGTTGATGTAGAAGCTATGCCTGGAGAAGACAAATGAGCATAACCACAGAAAATGAACAACTTGCCTACATAGCTTCGCAAGCTGCAGACGCAAGAGTGAATGTCGAGGTTGAAACAGACGAAGGAATGACACTTAATTTGGGCCCCCAACATCCCGCAACCCACGGGACTCTTCGAATTATCGCAAAATTAGACGGAGAAAAAGTAGTCGCCGCAGAGCCCATAATGGGTTACATGCACCGAGGATACGAAAAGCTAACTGAGGTTCGTACCTATCCTCAAGTAACTACCCTCATCAACCGAATCGATTGGTTAGGAAGCTTTGCGAATGAAGTACCATTTATCCTTGCAGCCGAGCAACTCATGGAAGTTGAAGCACCTCCCCGTGCACAATGGATACGGACTATCCTTTTTGAACTAAGTCGAATAGCTAACGTTTGCCTCTTTCTAGGTGACATGGCTGTCCAAGTCGGCGCAACCACACCTGTCTTCTACGCATTCCGCGATAGAGAATTCGTCTTAAACCAAATTGAGCGTGTCACTGGCGGACGTTTCCACCCTAATTTTGACAGAATAGGCGGACTTAAAGATGACTTGCCAAAAGGTTGGATTGAAGAAACACGAGGCGCTCTTGACAGAATGAAATCCTTTTGCGATGAAATGGAAGAACTTGTACTGGGTAATGAAATATTCCAAGCCCGCACCCGTAATATTGGAGTCATTCCAGGGGATGTTGCACTCTCGTATGGTCTATCAGGGGCAAACCTAAGGGCATCCGGCGTGGATTGGGATATCCGGCGCGATGCCAATGTCGGGCTTGTTTATGATCAAGTTGACTGGAAGGTATGGACCCATCCTGACGGAGACTCATTTGCAAGATTCTGGGTTCGGCTTCAAGAAACGCGAGAAGCTTGCAACATCATAGAACAACTCCTTGGTTCCATACCGTCAGGCCCGATCATGGCAAAAGTCCCAAGGATAATTAAAGTTCCAGAAGGCGAAGCCTACGTAGCAACTGAAAACCCGTTGGGAGAAATGGGCTACTACGTCGTAAGTAAAGGTGATCTTACCCCTTTCAGAGTAAAAATTCGATCAGCTAGTTTCTCAAATATGTCAATTACGCCATGGATTCTAAAAGATGTGTTCGTCCCTGACATTATTTCCATACTTGCTTCTTTGTACTTTATTCTTGGAGATATTGATCGATGATTGAATTACTCGCACTCAATCCCTCATGGTGGCAGGAAACGTTCCTGATAAAAGTTCCTATTGGACTCTTAGCCGTTCTACTACCGGCGGGAACAATCGTCTATCTATATCTATTCAAAGCGATTTCCTTCATGCAAAGTAGACTTGGCCCCATGGAAGCCGGTCCATATGGATCGCTTCAACTTTTAGCTGAAGTGGGTAAATGGCTACAAAAGGAAGATATCTTCCCATCAAAGGCAGATAAATTCGTTTTTGCTGCGGCCCCATTTGTCGTACTCATGTCAACGTTCCTACTTGTCGTAGTTCTGCCAGCTGGTCCTGACGCTCTTTTCGTTGACCTTGATGCTGGAATTTATCTTGCGATGGCAGTGTCATCAGTTTCCGTCATAGGAATTTTGATGGCGGGCTGGTCCTCGGCGAACAAATATTCTCTACTAGGAGGAATCCGTGCTGCGGGTCAACTCATTGCCTATGAATTACCTCTAATTCTTGCTGTAGTCGGCGTAGTGATTCAGGCAGGAACCATGAACATGCAAGGAATCGTGTTAGCACAGGCAGAAGGAGAAATCTTTGGTTGGGGAGGAATAGGAAACCCATTTATTCTCACCCAATTCATAGGTTTCGTCATCTTCATGATTGCAGTCCAAGCAGAATTGACTCAGGCGCCATTTGACATGCCAGTGGCAGAATCTGAGCTAGTAACCGGATACCTTACAGAATATTCGGGCATAAGATTTCTTTTATTCTTTATCGGCGAATTTGCTTCAGCAGGCGTCTTCTCGGCAATAGCCGCAGTGCTATTCTTTGGGGGTTGGTACATCCCAGGTATTGATGCCGGAAGTCAGGTATTCAATGTCATAGGACCTTTGGTACTAGCGACTAAGACAATGATCATTGCTTTCTTAATTTTCTGGTTCAGATTCACATTCCCAAGGTTCAGAGAAGACCAGCTACAAAGGTTGGCATGGAAATTCTTAATCCCACTGAGCCTTGTAAATATCGCTTTAACAGGCGTGCTAAAGGTGGCGCTATGAATCTTTTGCAAAGACTTGATAAGAAACTTCACACAACTGGAGGATTGAACTGATGTCACAGCTACCAGGACTCCTAAAGGGATTAAAAGTCACATTTAGAACCATGATTCAAACGCTGTTCCCTGATGGACTACTAAAACCTATCCCAAAACCAAGCAAGGGGGCTCTAACCGTTCAATACCCACACGTCAAAGAGGCACCCCCGGCCCGTGCGCGAGGGGTCATAGCTCTTCATGAAGGAAACTGTACAGCATGCATGTTGTGTGCTCGAGAGTGCCCTGACTGGTGTATATATATTGAAGGGCACAAAGAGCTAGCGCCACCTCGACGAGAAGGAGGGAAACCTAGACAAGTCAATGCTTTAGACAGATTTGATATTGACTACTCACTCTGCATGTTCTGTGGCATTTGTGTAGAGGTGTGCCCATTTGATGCATTATTCTGGACACCTGAATATGAATTTTCTGAACTAAAATTAGCTGACCTGCTTCATGACAAGGAAAGACTCGGAGAATGGATGGAGACTGTCCCCGACTTTGAAGAATATGAAGATGGTTCAGAGCAGAAGGTAAGGAAGGTGCCGCGATAATGGTTGCACAAAATGTCTTCTTCGCCATCCTCGCACTTCTTATGATCGTATCGGCGCTGAAGGTTGTCACAACAAAGAACATCGTGCATGCCGCACTATGGCTCGTGCTTGTACTCGCTGGAGTAGCTGGCCAGTTTTTATTACTAGGCGCTGAATTTGTAGGTGTGACACAAATATTGGTCTACATCGGTGCTGTAATCGTTTTACTTCTATTCGGCGTCATGCTTACAAAAGCGAGCATCGGTGATGAAGAGAATATAAATATGCCCAACAGAGTCTTACCTGCAGTGATCGGAACACTGATGTTCGCCGTAATGTCGTATTCAATTATTGATAGTTACCGAGGGGAAGAACTCCCCAAAGAAACTGTAACAAACGCAGCAAGAGTTTCTGACTCCATCTTTTCTGATTTTATCATCCCTTTTGAAGCTGTTTCTGTGCTTCTCCTCGCAGCGCTTATAGGAGCAGTTGTTATTGCTAGGAAAGAAGTCGCATGACCATCGCACAATATCTTCTTCTAAGTTCAGTCCTTTTCTGCATAGGAATTTATGGGGTACTTGCGCGTAAAAATGGCGTAATGGTTCTAATGTCTATTGAATTAATCCTCAATGCAGTAAACATAAACTTGGTAGCCTTTTCCGCACTAACGGACAATATTGCTGGAGAAGTCTTCGCACTATTCGTGATTGCAATAGCTGCAGCAGAAGTAGGCGTCGGGCTAGCAATCGTTCTTTTGATATTCCGTAATAAGAAAAATGTTGATTTGTCTGAAATAGATCTGATGAAGGGATGAACATGGCAAATCTACTTACTCTCGCAGCAGCAATACCCTCTAAATCGGTACAAGCAACCGGGTGGTTTCTAGAAACAGCATGGTTAATACCTGCACTGCCTGCAATATCTTTTTTCCTAATTTTATTTTTTGGGAAGAAAATGAAATACAAGGGCGCAGAGTTCGGAATCACAGCTATTGCACTCTCTTTGATTCTCGCAATTTGTTGTGTCGGCCAATGGATGAACCAAGTCGATAACGCAAGCGATAACTACAAAAAGACTTCCTCATACGAAACCGAGGAAAAATATAATGAGACCTCCTCTCAGGACCTTGAAGAAAATGCCTTAGCAGAACCTATTGAGGTGGCATCAGCTGAGCAAATAAATATTTATGCCGCAGGCGAAGAATCAGGATATGAAGCAGTTGCTGTTGATGCAGTGATTGAGCGATTCACATGGTGGGAGACTGGGGGTAAAAAATTCCAAGTAGGTATTATGGTGGACGGTCTTGCAGTGATGATGCTCTTCGTCGTAACAGTAATTTCTCTTCTGGTACATATATATTCAACAGACTACGTGTCAGGAGACCGAAGATATACCCATTATTTTGCGTTCCTAAGCTTATTTTCAGCATCCATGCTTTTCTTCGTCCTTAGCGAAAATATCCTTCAAACAATCGTCGGTTGGGAATTAGTTGGAGTGTGTTCATTTGCGTTAATAGGCCATTGGTGGGAAGAAAAACCAAACTCAGATGCTGCTTTAAAGGCATTTTTAACCAACCGCGTGGGCGATATGGGTCTTTTAGTGGGGATGATAATACTCTTTTGGTCCGCTGGGTCATGGAGCATCGTTGATATCAATGTTGCAGCCATCAACAATGAAATTGGGCAAAGTACCCTCCTCATAGCTTCGTTGTGTTTGACTGCTGCTGTTATGTCAAAATCTGGACAATTCATCCTCCATACTTGGTTACCAGACGCCATGGCTGGCCCAACTCCTGTCTCAGCCCTAATACATGCCGCCACGATGGTTGTGGCAGGAATATATATGGTCGCCCGACTCTATGGAGTCTTCTTTGAAGGCTACGATATTGCAGGATCGAGCTTTAACGTTCTTGCTCTTGTCGGATCGGTAACCCTAGTCGGAGCGGGTTTATTAGCTTTCGTTCAAGATGACATAAAAAAAGTACTCGCATACTCAACGGTCTCGCAGCTAGGTTACATGGTTATGGCACTTGGAGTAGGAGCCTGGACAGCTGCGGTGTTCCACCTATTCACTCACGCTTTCTTCAAAGCAGGCCTCTTTCTTGGAGCTGGTTCTGTAAGCCACTCTGTACACAGCTTCGATATGAAAAAATCAATGGGAGGTATGCGTAAATTCATGCCCACAACCTACAAAACTTTCATCATTTGCACCATTGCACTAATGGGATTACCGCCGCTTGCTGGCTTCTGGTCAAAAGATGAAATTCTTGTAGGAACAGGTGGATGGGGTCTTTTCGGGGGAACAGGCGGAAACGGTTCATACGTATTCGCGTTGGTTATGGGAATAATCGGCGCAGCACTCACCTGCGCATACATGACTAGGGTCATCTATTTAACTTTCTTTGGTGAATTTCGCGGAGATACCCACGGACATGGTGACCCCCACGAATCGGGCAAAAGAATTACGGTTCCCCTTATCATTCTTTCCATAATGGCAGTAGGAGCAGGCTTTCTGAATTTACCTGTAGGCTTCCTCACAGGCAATACAACAAATTGGCAAGAAAGATTCGGTCACTACGTTGAACCCGTAGCCACATACTTCCCAGCAATAGCACATGGCACACCAAGCTGGACTTTAGCAATCTTTTCAACCATTGTTGCCCTCACAGGAGTAGGCCTCTCGGCGCACTACTTCTTTAACAAAGTTAATGCCCAAAGCCCAGCAGCAACGGAACTCGCTAATGGGCTCACAGCAAAAAATAAATTAGCAAAAGCTGGGCATACCGTTCTTAAACAAAAATACTATTTGGACCATCTTTACACTGACATCATAGCCAACGGTACTAAAGGGCCCGTCGCAGATGCAGCTTATTGGACGAACCAAAATGGTATTGATGGAATTGTCAACCAAGTAGGTAAACAGGCAGCAAATTCAGCAACATTTGTTTATGAGAAGATTGACCAGAACTTGGTTGACGGAGCGGTAAACCTCTCAGGTAAAGCATCTGAAGGTCTTGGTGAAACCACTCGTACTATTGTTCAACGCGGCAAGGTTCACCAATATGCCGCCATTATGTTCGCAGCCACCACAATATTGGCTGGCTTATTTATTGTGTTTGTCTAGGAGAAACTGATATGGATTTTGATAACAACTGGCTCCTCAGCCTAATGATTTTTCTTCCTCTTGCAGGGGCAGCTGCCGTAATGGCAATCCCAAAAGCTCAAGAAGATTTAATTAAAGGCGTGGCCCTTCTTACAACTTTGATAACGGCCGCACTCGGAGCATTCATGCTCATCGTATTTGATTACGGAAAGTCAGCTGATCTTCAATTCGTTGTTGATAAGGACTGGATAGGGGTTATAAACAGTCGCTATATTCTTGGCGTTGATGGAATGTCACTACCGCTCATAGCTTTAACGGTATTTATAGTCCCCTTATGCATCTTCTATACATTTGGACATTTTCCTGAGCCACGTAACCCCAAAGCGATCCTCTCACTAATTCTTATTCTTGAAACGGGAATGATTGGAACTTTCGTAGCTCAAGACCTTATCCTCTTTTTCGTATTCTTTGAAGTAGTGCTCCTACCAATGTTCTTCATGATCGCAGTCTGGGGCGGTGATGATAGACGGTACGCATCTTTGAAGTTCTTCCTGTACACCATGTTTGGTTCCGCTTTGATGCTCGTAAGCTTCCTAGCGCTCTACTTCCTAGCAGATGGAACAATCGTAGGGGATCAAGCACAAACCTTCTCAATGGTTGCCTTATCTGAAGGGGCTACCCTCGGAATAGGCCGCACAGCCCAACTTTGGATATTTGCGGGAATGTTTGTGGGATTTGGAGTTAAAGTCCCAATGTTTCCCTTTCATACATGGCTCCCAGACGCGCACACTCAAGCTCCGACAGTAGGATCGGTAATACTTGCTGCAGTATTACTAAAATTAGGAACTTATGGCTTCATTAGAATCGCAATACCAATGCTTCCAGAGGCCGCTGCCGCATGGGCTCCTTTCATAGGCTTACTAGCAGTTATCGGAATCATATATGGGGCTCTCGGATGTCTGGCTCAACGCGACATGAAACGCCTCATAGCTTTCTCTTCAGTAGCTCACATGGGATTCGTAATGCTCGGTATTGCTACACTCACTGACTTCGGTATAAATGCAGCAATTTTCGGAATGGTTGCCCACGGGCTAATCACTGGAATGCTATTTTTCCTTGCCGGTTCTATGAAAGACCGATATCACACACTCGATATGAACCGACTGGGCGGCCTTCTCATATCAGCACCCCGAATGGGTTGGATATTAGGATTTTGTGCCATGGCTTCTCTAGGCCTACCGGGACTAGCAGGATTCTGGGGAGAATTTCCAGCTATTTTAGCTAGCTACAATCCAGCAGCAATCCTGTCAGAGACAACTTTCCGCGTATACATGGTCGTTGCTGCTTTAGGTACAGTTCTCGCAGCAGGGTACCTTCTGTGGATGTTGCAAAAAACAGCGATGGGAAACCCCACTGATGAGTTTAAAGATAATCCTGAGATTACCGATGTCAAGAGGTATGAGTGGATCACGTGGGCACCAATCCTTGCGCTAATTCTCTTCTTCGGGTTATACCCAAGACCAATTTTCTCAACAACAGATGACGCTGTAGTGAAATCCCTGACCGTTGATATACAAGGTCAAGACGTTGATAATTGCCTTGAGAGCAATGGAGAGACTGCAGGAAAGGATTGCTTCACCAACATAAGGAATCTTCTTGATGAGGCAGGTAATTAACAAATGCTAAATGCAGCATCCGTCCTTGGTAATCTCCTCGCCTCAACTCCCGAGTTTGTTCGACCCCCAATTGATTGGCATGCAGTTGCTCCAGAGCTTTGCCTTCTAGGTGGCGGTGCAATCATAACCTTGGTAGATGTCATTTGGAGAGAAAAGGGAAGAGCAATGTCTTCAGCTCTAGCTGGATTATTCTTGCTTGCACCGCTGATACCCATACTTACACTTGCCATAGATTCAGAAGACAGAAGTATGTTTAATGGTGCTTTCATCGTTGATAAATACTCGCTCATTGTCAAAGCAATATTCTTACTGAGTGGATACTTGGTAGTACTCCTATCGACAAATTACATAGCAGAAGGGGAATACTGGGAAAACGAATACTATGGCATGCTTGTATCTTCAATACTTGGAATGGTCATTATGGCCTCAGCACGAGATCTAATCACGATATTCGTTGCTTTGGAACTGCTCTCGATACCCGCTTACATGTTAGCGACATGGCGTAAAAGGGACCTCAAAAGTAACGAAGCGGGATTAAAATATTATCTAATGGGTGTCTTCGCCTCAGCAATCATGCTGTATGGAATGTCACTAATTTTCGGAGTTAGCGGGAGCACCATACTCGAAGAAATCAACAGCTCAATTAGCTCTGGAGAATCAAGCACATCAATAATCACCCTAGGAATAATATTCGTCATAATCGGATTTGCTTTTAAAGTCTCAGCCTTTCCATTCCACACCTGGGCCCCCGACACATATGAAGGAGCCCCTACTCCAGTTACAGCTTTCCTAGCTGTAGCTTCTAAAGCAGCAGGCTTTGTAGCTTTAATGAATCTCGTTGTCGTTGGTTTCTTCGGTCGCGAAGACGTATTTCAGCCGCTAATGTGGGTGCTCGCTGCGTTATCAATGACTGCTGGAAATGTTATGGCGCTTCGACAAACAAACATAATACGCCTGATGGCCTATTCAGGAATTGCTCAAGCAGGATTCATGCTGGCACCCCTAGCCGTAGCTGGAGAAAGCATAGAAATCGCTGACAAATCAGTCTCTGCCATTGTCACTTATTTAGCTATTTACGCAGCGATGAATCTTGGGGCATTTGCAATAATCTTATCTGTTGCAAGAACAACCCGATCCGGCCAGATTGAAAGCTACAACGGCCTATTCAAAACCTCGCCTGCTCTTGCGGTAATGATGACAATCTTCCTCGCTTCACTTGCAGGTGTTCCACCACTGGGAGGCTGGTTCGCTAAATTTTCAGTCTTCACATCTCTAACAAGTGCCGACACAAGTTGGGGATACGGGCTAGCCGTAATAGCGGCAATCAATGCTGTTATTGCATTTGGTTATTACGGCCGGATTGCGATGAAAATGTGGGTTGAAGAACCTCACAGTTCCCATACATCCCAAATAAAAGTTCCAGTATCTCTCTCAACCGCGCTTGCCATCACCGTCGCAACAACATTAGCTTTTGGAATCGTGCCCGGAATTGTCACACACTTTACAGACGTCTCTCTCATATCGTTGGCGATGTAGCACCTGCGGCATAGATCTAAGTGCTGTAGCCTAGAAGCGAATAGGCATGATACTTGAGCAAAAGATAAAAGCAAAAATAAAAGAAGATGGTCCTATAAGTTTTAGCGAGTTTATGAAATTCGCTTTATACGACGAAACAGAAGGATTCTATGCTCATGGTGGAGCGGGAAGAAAAAAAGACTTCATTACTAGCCCAGAAGTAGGGCCATTATTCGGGAAACTTATTTCTAGAGCGATTGATAAGTGCTGGATAGAGTTTGGCCAACCATCCCACTTTACTTTCCTTGAATGCGGAGCTGGACCCGGAACCCTAGCCAAATCAATTCTAAGATCTCAAATGAAGTGTAAAAGTGCGCTCAAGTACATTGCTGTCGAATCCAGCGCCCAACAAAGCCAAAGCCACCCGTCCGAAGTCCAAACCCTTTCAAAAATGCCAAAAGAAATCGAAATCGGTATTATTTTCGCAAACGAGCTTTTAGATAATCTACCATTCGATATCTTTGAGTCTCAAAATGATGGTTCATGGATGGAAGTAAAAATCACAGTAGCTGATCAAAAAATTTCCGAAACGCTAATACCGAATAATGAAAGTGCTCCGCCTTTCTCTCTAGAAACGCCGAAAGTAAGAGTTCCCGTTCAACGAGAAGCACAAAAGTGGCTTAAAGATGCTTCAGAAAGTCTGCACAACGGGAGAATCATCGTAATTGACTACGCAGTTGAGAGCTTCAGATTCCAACAGAAACAACATTGGTTGCGAACATATCAGCAGCACGAAATCGACACTCAACCACTAGCAAATATTGGGCAATCAGACATCACGGCGGACGTAGATGTGAGCCAGCTATCTGAGGTGCTACCTCTAACTTCAATTCAAACACAAGCTGAATGGTTACGAGATTTAGGATTAGAAAACCAAGTAGAAATGAGCAAACAAATATGGAAAAGACATGCTCACAACCCAGACCTAATAGCGCTTGAAGCAAGAAGCGCAATAGGTGAATCTGAAGCACTCTCAGACCTTAGCGGTCTGGGATCTTTTAAAGTACTCGAATGGCTAGTGAAATCATGATCATAGGTCGCCTATAACTAACTGACGGAGTAATCTCTAAGCAAATAAATAAATGAGGTTATATGTCGGAGAATCAAGCCATAGAAGAGTTTTATATCGAAAATAGAACATTCCCGCCATCAGAAGCCTTCACTTCAAAAGCTTTACTCACTGACTCTCAAATCTATAACGAAGCGTCTGAGGACTATGTATCGTTTTGGGCTAGACAAGCAAGAGAATTACTGACATGGGATAAAGATTTCACTAATACTCTTGAATGGAATCTTCCATATGCAAAATGGTTTTCAGATGGAGAGCTCAACATTTCATACAACTGCCTTGACCGCCATATTGAAAATGGGAAAGGCGACAAAGTGGCGTATCACTGGGAGGGTGAACCAGGAGATACACAAACAATTACTTATCAAGAATTGCTTGACGAAGTATCAAAATTTGCCAATGTCCTGAAACAATTTGGGCTCAAAAGAAACGACTCCGTAGCTATTTATATGCCAATGATCATTGAACTACCCATAGCCATGCTTGCCTGTGCACGCATCGGTGTCGCTCACTCGGTCATATTTGGAGGTTTTAGCCCTGATGCGATCTTAGATAGATGTGAAGATGCAGAAGCAAAAATGATCATTACTGCTGATGGTGGATACCGACGAGGTGAACCATCAGCTCTAAAAATTAACGTCGATACTGCACTAGAAAATGGTGCTCAAACCGTTGAAACAGTAATAGTTGTAAATCGGTGCGATCTCGATGTCAAAATGAAATCTGGAAGAGACTTTTGGTGGCATGATGTGATGAAGGACGCAATATCAGTCTGTAATCCTGAACCGATGCCTGCGGAACAGCTCCTTTACCTCTTGTACACATCAGGCACTACTGCTAAGCCCAAAGGGATTATGCACACCTCCGCCGGTTACTTAACACAAGTTGCTTTCACTCATAAATATGTATTCGACTTGCATCCAGATACTGATGTCTACTGGTGTGCAGCTGACATCGGTTGGGTAACCGGCCACAGCTACATTGTCTACGGACCGCTTGCAAATTGCACCACTTCAGTCATGTACGAAGGAACTCCAGATACCCCTAGAGAGAATCTTCGGAATGGACTTGAAAGATCGCAATGGTCCAAAGACAGGCTATGGGACATCATCGAACGGTATAAAGTAACACAACTCTACACTGCTCCTACCGCTATCCGAACATTTATGAAATGGGGAAGCGATGAGCTATCAAATCATGATTTATCCTCATTACGCGTTCTAGGAACAGTCGGTGAGCCTATTAATCCCGAAGCTTGGATGTGGTACCACGAGCACGTAGGGGGTGGTGATACTCCCATAGTTGA
>DBHP01000100.1:49188-64962 GCA_002295705.1 Candidatus Neomicrothrix sp. UBA825
ACTTGGTGGCAAACCGAAACAGGGGGTCACATGATTACTCCGATACCCGGAATCACAACGACAAAGCCCGGATCTGCTTGCTTCACCATTCCAGGAATCTTTGCTGAAGTGGTAGACGACGATGGAAACAAGGTTCAACAGGGAGGCGGATATCTAACAATCACCCATCCTTGGCCTTCAATGTTAAGAGGAATTTGGCGAGACCCAGAAAGGTATCTTAAAACTTATTGGAGTACATATGAAGGAAAATATTTTGCTGGAGATGGAGCAAAAATTGATGAAGATGGCTACCTCTGGCTTCTGGGAAGAGTAGATGATGTGATGAATGTATCCGGGCATAGAATTTCTACAGCTGAAGTTGAATCTGCGCTAGTCGATCACCCAGCCGTAGCAGAGGCAGCTGTTGTAGGAGCCACAGATGAAACAACCGGACAATCAATAATTGGCTATGTCATTCTGCGCGGAAGTTCAGAAGGGTCTGATGATCTTCGTAATGAAATCCGAACACACGTAGCTACAAAACTCGGTCCTATAGCTCGCCCCAAAGCCGTATTCCTTGTCCCAGATTTACCCAAAACAAGATCAGGGAAAATAATGAGGCGTTTACTGCGAGACGTAGCTGAAGGAAGAAACCTTGGCGATACGACTACTCTTGCCGATCAAAGCGTTGTTGCAGCGATCCAAGAAGGCGCTCAACACTCAGACGAAAGTTAAACCAAAAGATTAACCCAACCTTCGAGAAATCAATTCCATGATCTCTCTGGCAACCATAGGTGCTGCATTCTGATTCTGCCCCGTAACAATATTTCCATCAACTTCCCAATAATTTGCAAACGGATCTCTAAAACGATGAGTACAGCGGTAATCAGCCCCAAGTCGTCGTAATTCCGTTTCCGGATGATGAGGGGTATCAGTTATGCGTAGATCCTTAACCTGCTTATCAGTCACTCCGGTAATACGACGCCCCTTAACTAAGGGCCCACCATCTAGACCTATAGCTCTTAGAAAGCCGAGCGGACCATGGCACACTCCGCCAAGAACCTTTCCTTTCTGGTTTGCTTCAGTGACCTTCTCACCAACAGTTTCGGAAAATCCTAAGTCGAATGCTGCTCCCCAACCCCCAGCAAAATAAATCGCATCATAATTATCAATATCTATATTCTCCATAGCTAAAGACTCAGATAAGTTTTTCTGTAGATGACCATCTTTGAGAGCTCTATCGTCATATCGAGTCCGAATCACTGGAAGGTAAGACTGTGGGTCAACGGGCACCGTACCTCCCAGCGGACTTGCAATGTCAACTTCCATTCCTGCATCGCTCCAAATGTAATAAGGAACAGTCATTTCCGATGCAAACACACCAGTTGATTTACCATTAGACATTTGATCAGTATTCGTGCACACAATTAGTGCTCGTTTGCCCGTTACGTCTTTCCCGAACTCCGCCGTATCTTCAGGATGCATTCCTATTTTACGAAGGAGTGCGCGTAAACCTCGAGCAAGAGCTGGTGGTGTCTGTCCCGCTAATTGTGCCTTGGGCGGTTTTCTTTTGGTATAGGGGCGAGGGGTATTACGCTTTGGAATTGACTGAAGCCGCTCAATGCTAAGTCGTCGTTTCATATAATCAAATACTTCTGATGCTTTCGGATCTTTCCAGAGATTTGACGATTCAGTTGGGTCATTTGTTAGGTTGTACAACTCATATTGATCAGGTAACTTTTCAATTCGGTAGGTTTCACCCATCGGTCCTGAAGATGATAAATTAGCTCTGTTCGGGATAGTCCATGTCTCAGGGTCATCATGAGCGCGAGTTATTTTCCAAATAGACTCGTTGATTCCGGCAACTTCATCATCAGTAACTTTGACTACGATCCCCTCAAAATTAGTGCTCACGTGTGGAAGGATCTGTATTTTTAACGGTCCGGGAGGGTTATCTGATCTACCTAATCCACGAGCCATCGCCGATGCAAGTGTGTCGCCCTCAAGCATGTTGTCTCGTGTCATGAAGTAAATTGCTCTGTTCTTGAACTCCTCCGTCTCGGGATCCAACAATAGTGGGCTTAGGTCCTTACCAGGTAGCGGATGAAATTCTGAGAATAAGGGAGCTAATCTTTGCCCAATCTCGTGCTGATCTAGTCCTGCAAGCGCCAACGCAGTAGGGATCAAATCAACATGCGAAGTCGGAATCGAATCAATGACACCTTTAGGGGCAGATTCGTTTCCATACTTAACGATTTCAAAAGGAACTCTTGTGGCTTCGTCATAAAGATTAAACCACTTCTGGTGAAGACCACCATGAGCTCCCAATAAGTCTCCATGATCTGAAGTTCTAAAGATAACCTTCTCTCGTGAAGTATCAATTGTCAGCGCTTTCCTAACTTTGTCAAGAGGACCGTCAACTTCAGCATGCAAACGGTAGTAAAGATTCCTGTATTCCTGTTCATTGTTTTCATAACTTGCACGCACCGCTCGTTGAGGGCCGTACCCTGAGTAGTAAGAATTCTTGTATGCAATCTGGGCAGCAGGTTTTGTGGATAGGTCCTCATAACGCGTCGGAGGTGCAGGTATATCTGGTGGATCGAGTTCAGAAGGGGTGATGGGATTAAATTCAGGTCTCCGCATAAACATTGGTAAAAGTACAATATCGTGTGGGTTAACAAAGCTAACCACTAAGAGAAAAGGCTTCTGGGCATCCTTATCTCCCAAGCTTCGTTTCAAATATCTATTCTCGAGCCATTGAACTGTTCTGTCAGCAATCAAGGGGTCACGAATGAAACCTGAATTAGCCAAAGGTGCTCCATGAGGTTCTGGCCCAACCCAACCTGAGAAACCAAATTCGTTGAGGGGGTTCTTTGCCAAGTAACGATCAACAGCGCCCTGAAGAACAGTCCCATCAGCTGTGTTGGTTACTAATAGGTTCCCTGTATTTTCGTCTATAAGATCGGCATGGCTCATATGCCACTTGCCATCATAATGAGTGTCATATCCTGCTGCTCTAAACCAATGACCAATTGTCGGAACCTCACGGGGGAGTAGCCACCTCATCCGAGAGTCATGCTCATCTTTCCCTAATCCATTGGTTTGTGTCACACCATGTACATCCGGAAACTGACCTGTAAATAGCGTCGGACGACTCGGCACACATGCTAAAGAACCCGTGTAATGCCGATTAAAACTTACCCCGTTTTCTTTGAACCAATTCCGTCCGGAAAGTGTTCTATTGCGCCAGTCTAGAATTTCCGGTGATTCATATGGAGGGATTGCTCGCTCTTCGTCAGTCATGAAAATAATTACATCGGGCTGGTTTGAATTATTCATTTCGAGTTTCTAATTTCTCAATCTTTTGCTCCAAAAGAGATATTTGTTTTTCAAGTTTCCTGAGCGGGCTTACATCTTCAATAAATCCTTTTAGGTCCTTCAGCATGCTCGCATTAATTCTTCCAAATGCTAGACAGGCTAAACCAGCAATAGGGGTGACAAGTCGACGAATGGGAGTGATTTCAATAGTCAGCAATAATTGAACACCAATCTCGCTTGGCTCCAGCGACCAAGTATTCAGAACCACTTTAAATACGGGAGGTAATCCTTGTATTTCGTAGGATAAATGTCTTGACTCTTCCCATCGTGTTACATGTTCGGTAACTGAAGAATTGCCGCTTTGAATTCTGCGGCAAGTTCCTATGCCTTCAAGCTGATCAGACAGAAGACAAGAATGTGTGACGTTATTGGCCCAGTCAGAAATACTCTCAAATGATGCCAAAACATCCCATACCTCAGAAACCGAACTAGCAATATCAATTTTCTTGGTAATTTCAGGCATCAGAATCCTCGGTTAGTGCAAGCATAATAACGTCAATTATTTTGAACAAATTTCTTGTTTGGAACTAGTTCATTGTGAGAGTTAAAAGAATAGAGAAATCAATCGTAGTATCCGCTGTGCACAGAAATTGCAGGAATTCCCTGTTCCTTGAACATTGCAATATTCTTTGGATCATCATCGAAAACTAGGATCGGGTTGAAAGAAGCGGCTTCAATTTCACCGATTGCCAGAAGCTTCATTTCTGCAGAGCTGAAGTGATCTTCCTCTGAACGCATGATCAGAGCATTCCAACTGACGCTGTGATGATTAAGCCAGCCAAGAGTCTCTGACTGGATCGTTACAGGACGTGCAGTGAGAATAATCACACCATGCAGTTGAATGATAAGTTTAATGAGTTCTAACCCTGACGAAATCGGTGGGTCCTCAGTACACGCAGAGAAGAATCCGTCCCAGTCCTTTTCTTCGCCCTTAAGGAAATGTTGACGGTGAGACGCATCACTAATAACTCCATCAAGATCAAAAATAACTATTTCGCTATCTTTAGGAAGCTCTTTATTCCACGTCCATACTGGCATCATACCTCCACGTGAAATTCATTAATCACGGAAATTGCCGAACTGTAATGGAATGCCGAAATCATTATCTTTAAGCGTGTTGATAACAGTTTGTAAATCATCTCGCTTTTTTCCTGAAACACGAACCTGTTCTCCCTGCGTCTGAGACTGAACACTCTTGAGACCGATTCCTTTTATAAATTTATTTATTTCTTTCGATTTCTCGGAATTTATGCCTGAGTTCAGAGCAATGGTTTGCCGTCTTCTGCCTCCAGAGGCATCTTCAACCTGTAAGTTATTTAGTGCCTTAAGAGAAACCTTTCGTTTAACCAGCTTTTCTTCAAGAACTGTTCGTAAGGCATTCAATCTATCATCTGAGGATGATTCAATAATTATACTCTCCTCCGAAAGCTCAATGGAACTATTGGTATCTTTGAAATCATAGCGCTGGCCTACTTCTCGAGAAGTCTGGTCTATCGCATTTCTGACTTCTTGCATAGCGACAGTTGAAGTGATGTCAAACGTGGGCATGGGGGGTCCTCTCTTCTTTTATGTTCTCTAAGTTATTAATCTCATGTCCTGAGATCAACTCAACGGACTAAATAACCTGTTGAAGCAAAACAAATTAATTTTCTGAGCGCTAATGGGTGGGAACTTGAATGGCAAGCGCTAGTATTCGCACTTCAGGGTCGGTGCCCGAGCGGCCAAAGGGAACGGGCTGTAAACCCGTCGGCGTTAGCCTTCGGAGGTTCAAATCCTCCCCGGCCCACAAAATCTCAGTAAAAAGGTCGCTCATAGATAATGTTTGAAATCGTAAATTCAAATCTAAAACTATATTTACCTATTTGAGGTTGGGAGCGAGTCTTCATCATGGCATCATAACGAATAGCTTTGACTTAATGTCTTTGCTCCCTTAGCTCAGTCGGCAGAGCGTCTCCATGGTAAGGAGAAGGTCGAGAGTTCAATTCTCTCAGGGAGCTCAAATGTGCGCATTGCACCATATTTTGGCGGCGTAGCTCAGTTGGTTAGAGCGCTCGACTCATAATCGGGAGGTCGACAGTTCAAATCTGTCCGCCGCTACTAGATCAGATTTTTGTTTTGCTATGTAAAGTAAACTATGGACATACGGTTAGCGCAGATCAAAGATGCTGAAGCTATAAGAGAAATTTACAATAAGGAAGTTACATCTGGGACAGCAACTTTTGACATCACTCCTCGTACTATTCAAGAACAGAAGGATTGGTTGACTGAAAGGTCTGGAGCTCATGTTGTATTGGTTGCTGAATATAACGATCAAATAATAGGTTTTGGTTCGCTGTCTCGATACCAAAGTAGGCCAGCTTACAGCACAACTGTAGAAAATTCGGTATATGTCCGTACCGAAGATCAAGGGAAAGGTGTGGGGTTAGCTTTATTGGGTGCATTAATTGAAAAAGCATCCGAACATGGATTTCATACAATCATTGCAAGAATCAGTGCAGAATCAAAAGGTTCAATAGCTACTCATAAAAAAGTTGGCTTCAAAGAGGTTGGTCGAGAGTTAGAAAGTGGTAGAAAATTTGGGCGATGGCTCGATGTTGTTGTCATGCAACGGTTTGTTGAGAGTCGCAATATTAACTAATGACTCAAGAATATGAAATTATTAAAGATAGACATACTGGGAATCAAAGTGTTGAAACGCTGGTATCCTCAGAAAGTCATGCTTTAGGGCAGTGGCTCAATTGGTAGAGCACCGGTCTCCAAAACCGGCGGTTGGGGGTTCGAGTCCCTCCTGCCCTGCGAGTTTGCACTAAATACTAAAAAGTAAAATACAATAGAAAATGGACTAACAGGCAAGGAAAGTATGTCTCTAAATCGTGAACAAAAGAGAGCTTTAAAGAAGCGAGGTGAACTCGGGGAAGATGGAACCCCTGTAGCCACGCGCAGGCAGCCTGCAGGAAAGCCACAGCAGGAGGAGAGAGTTGGTTTCCGGCGCTACCTTTCTGAGGTTCGGTCAGAGTTGAGAAAAGTAGCTTGGCCTACCCGTTCTGAAGTTATAAATTACTCAATTGTAGTTTTGATTACTCTGGTAGTTATAACATCTATGATTGCTCTTATGGATTGGGGCTTTGGAGAAGGCCTGCTTAAGTTATTCGAACGTTAATTTTTATTTTGAACGGAAAGAACAATGGAAAATATTGCATCTAGTGAAGAATTGAAAGATGAAGCCTCGCAGGTTCAGGGTGACTCAGGCCAGTACGAGACTGAGTCCTTAAGCAGTAATCTAAATAATGATGATGCAGTTATCACTGAAGATGACCTAGTCTACGAGAAAGATGAGAAAGCTCCTAGATTAGTCAGTCCTTATGACCGGCCAGGGAAATGGTACGTGGTTCATACACAGTCTGGTTATGAAAATAAGGTTCAAGGTAATCTGGCTCAACGTATTCAGTCAATGAATAAGGAGGATTCAATCCATGAAGTTGTCATCCCGCTTGAAAACGTTGTCGAATTTAAACAGGGTAAAAGAGTTGAAGTTCAGAAAAAAATGTTTCCTGGCTACATACTTGTTCGTTGTCGGATGAATGATGAAGTTTGGAATGTCATAAGAAATACTCCGGGAATTACAGGGTTCGTTGGTTCAGCAAATAAACCTTCACCGCTCCCTAGAAGAGAAGTTGAAAGCTTCTTAGGCACTGCTGGAGAAGCCGATGGGCAAGTTGTAAAACGAGCCAAGCCACGAATGGGTTATGAACAGGGGGAAACTGTACGAGTGAAGGAAGGTCCGTTTGCCGATTTCTCTGGAGAGATTATTGAGATAAATGAGGATCAGCTGAAACTTAAAGTACTTGTAAATATCTTTGGTCGTGAAACTCCTGTGGAGCTAGAGTTTGCACAAGTCGCTAAGCTATAACAGCGATATCTGCCTCAGCAGTATTCAAGGGGAAGCTCGGTTGTGGCTTTAATGCGCTCCATGACAAAATGTGTTCTGACATCGTAGAGGTCAACCTCCTCGACAAGCTTTTTGTAGAAGAGGTCATAGGTTTCCATATTGGGAGCAACGACCCTGAGCATGTAATCAACTTCTCCACTTGTTCTGTATGCTTCGATGATTTCAGGAAATTTCTTTATTGCTGAAATGAAATCCGTTAACCACTCCGCGTTATGGCGATTGGTGCGTATCTCCACTAGTGCCAAAACTGATAGATTTATTTTTTCCGGAGTAATTATTGCTACCCTGGCAGCAATTACTCCCTCAGCTTCCAAACGTTGAATTCTGCGCCAGCACGGTGCTGTCGTTAATCCAACCTTTTCTGCAATCTCTCTTGCAGTTAGGCTTGCATCAAATTGCAAAAGTTCAATAATTTTTTTATCTATAACATCCATAATTAATAATATTATGCTCAAAATATCAATAAATTAGATATATATATTAAATAATATAATTATTATGCAATTATTTAATAAAAGGATGCGCCCCTCCAGTGTTAGGTTCAAAGTATGGGCATCACAGAAAAGTTTACCGACCATCCGGCAAGTGTTGGTCAAACGTATTTTGAGCACTATAAATTTGCTGTCAAAGTTTCTGCAAGCCTACTTAAAGCATTTTCGGCATGTTTAATCCATGCTGTCTATCCGCCGCTTCATAAAAATACTGCTAGTGCTACTATCGCTGAACTGCATCATCGGATTGAGCAGCGCAAGTTTTCCGAATCGATAGATATCTCTCACGACTTGGAACTTATAAAAGAGTAATTATTTCGCCTTCATTTCAAGAAGGATGTTATTAAGTGAGCTACTTCGCTAATTTATGGGTATATTGACGTCTGCTGAAAATTTATTCAGGAGTAATGGAAATGGCAGAAAAAGAAATCGCTGCAGTTGTAAAAATTCAAATTCCGGCAGGACAGGCCTCGCCTGCCCCCCCTGTTGGAACAGCGCTGGGACCTCATGGTATTGCGATCATGGACTTTTGCAAAGAGTACAATGCAAAGACTGAGGATAAACGCGGCCAAGTAGTGCCAGTTGAGATCACAATTTATGCTGACCGTACTTTTTCTTTTGTTACAAAAACTCCGCCCACTTCATTTCTTCTTCGGAAAGCTGCCGGCCTTGACAAAGCTAGTCAGAATCCTGGAAGAGAAATGGCAGGGTCAGTTACAGATGCTCAGATTACGGAAATTGCTGAAACTAAAATGCCAGATTTAAATACAAATGATTTAGATCAAGCTAAGTTGCAGGTTGCCGGTACTGCAAGAAGCATGGGACTTGAAGTTCATTAGAAGCATGTCACTTTGAATACCTCAACTAAGTGAAGAAACACAATGAGGGAGAATCACATATGGGCTCAGAGTCCTGAAAGGAATGTGTTCGATGGTAAATGGAAAACGATATGAAAACGCTGTAAAGGCTTTTGATCGCGAGGCTACTTTTGCTCCAAGTGAAGCTGTTGCGATGTCCAAACAACTAGCGACTGCGAAATTTGACGAAACCATTGAGTTGGTTTGTCGACTTGGTGTTGACCCACGTAAGGCGGAAGAGATGGTCCGAGGCACGGTTGCTCTCCCGTCAGGAACTGGACGGAATGTGCGTGTTGCCGTCTTTGCACAGGGAGAAGCAGCCCTACAAGCCAAAGAAGCTGGCGCTGATCTTGTTGGTGATAGCGATTTGGCTGATGAAGTTGAAAAGGGAAACTTCAATTTTGACATTGCTATTTCGACCCCAGAAATGATGCCCGTCGTAGGGAAATTAGGGCGAGCTCTCGGACCGCGAGGATTGATGCCAAATCCTAAAACTGGAACGGTCACCGATAATGTCGCCAAAGCAGTTCAGGAGTTTAAAGGCGGGATGGTTGAATACCGAACAGATAAATTTGGAAATGTCCATGTTCCCATCGGCAAAGCGAGTTTCGATGAGGAGGCTCTCTTGGTTAACTTCGAGACTGTGATTGAAGAACTTCAAAGAGTAAAACCATCTGGTTCAAAAGGGAAGTATCTAAAGAAAGTTGTAGTGAGCTCAACCATGGGACCAGGCGTCAAGGTCGACGAGAATAGTCTTTAATCCGAAACGAATCTATCAGCGTAATTCTGCCGCTTCACGTTGCTACCGCAAAATTTGACGATATGTTAGATGAGTAAATTTAAAGCCAAAGAAATTCGGTGCACCTAGTGCTTAATGAAATACGCCGAACGAGGTGAACAGACCAACGGAGTGTTTGCCTGTGGCGCACTCCAATTTTTTTTGGAGTACTGATAGAAAGGATCTCCCATGGGAGAGCCCAGACCAGAAAAAATAGCAATCGTTGCAGAAGTGCAAGAAAAGTTCTCCAATGCAGAAGCAGTCATTCTGACAGAATACCGAGGACTTGATGTGACTGATATGGCAGTTTTGAGGACTGCTATGAAACAAGCAGGCGGGGAATACAAGGTGTACAAAAACACTCTTGTACGGGTTGCAGCAAAAGAATTGAACCTAGAAATTGAAGAATTACTTGTTGGCCCTACGGCAATAGCGTTTACTGGAACTCGTCCTGATGGCTCCAACGGCGACCCAGTCAGTATTGCGAAAGCCCTGACAAATTTCGCAAAGGACCACGAAGATCTAATAATCAAAGGTGGAATGCTTGAAGGGGCATTACTGTCTACTGAAGAAATCACAGCACTATCAAAGATCGCTCCTCGTGAAGAGCTTCTTGCTCGCTTAGCGGGGGGAATGGCTGCACCGCTGAGAGATTTTGCATCTCTCTTAAATGCGATTCCACAAAATTTCGCCTATGCGCTTTCTGCCCTAATTGAAGCTGGCGGTGCGAGAATAGGAACTGATGAAGCTGCTGATTCTAAGTCTGCTGAGGAAGCTCCATCTGAAGACGCTGAGGAAGAAATTTCTGAAAGTGTAGGTTCTTCCGAGTCAGGAACTGATGAAGCTGCTGATTCTAAGTCTGCTGAGGAAGCTCCATCTGAAGACGCTGAAGAAGAAATTTCTGAAAGTGTAGGTTCTTCCGAGTCAGGAACTGATGAAGATGACTCTGTTGAAGAGTCAGTTGAAAATAATAAGATCGATGGCGACGCCAACGAAAATGAGGAGAGTTAAATTATGACTACCAAAGAAGAGGTGCTCGAGGCGATAGCTAACATGAGTGTCCTAGAGCTAAGTGAACTCCTAAGTGAGTTTGAAGAAAAATTCGGTGTTACAGCAGCAGCGCCAGTCGCAGCTGTTGCAGCAGCTCCAGCAGCAGCTGGCGAAGCCGACCCTGGAGAAGCTAAGGATTCATTTGATGTAGTTCTCACCGGAGCTGGAGATAAAAAGATTAACGTAATCAAAGAGGTCCGTGGACTTACATCCTTGGGATTAAAGGAAGCAAAAGAACTCGTTGAGTCAGCTCCCAAAGCAGTGCTAGAAGGTGCTTCTCAGGAAGATGCCGAGAAAGCTAAGGAAGCTTTGGAAGCAGCTGGAGCTTCTGTAGAACTCCAATAAAATCTATCGGGTGACGCCTAATCTTCTAAAAACATGAATTTTTCAGAGGATTAAGCAAAAAATGAACGAGAAAGACGTCCTGAAGTTAAATTTGGACAAAAATCGCTTTGTGTTTGTCGAAATAGGACATAGACTTTAAGTTCTGCCCACTGCTAGGTAACAACGGATGTTTTTGCCTGCGCGTACCCAACAAAACCGGAGGAGTAGCCATCTCACTGCTCTAAACGAGAAAAGCGTAACAAACGCTGAATAGACCATCAACCCTTTCCAAGACCAAGGAGCATTCTTGTCTTCAATCCGTAATCGTTATTCATTTGCAAATCTCGAAGAGGTGCTGGAACTTCCAGACCTAATCGCAGTCCAAAGAGAATCATACAAGTGGTTTCTAGAAGAAGGTTTAGCTGAAACCTTTAGAGACATTAGCCCAATAACCGACTTCTCCGAAACCCTTCAACTTGAACTTGAATTTGATCCCCGAGACGAGGATCTTAACCCCGGACCGAAATATACCGTTGCCGAATGCAAAGCTAACCAAATTAGCTACACATCTCCTATTCTTGTCAGGGCACGATTCGGAAACCGCGATACTGGCGAGCTTAAAGAGCAAATTGTATTTATTGGCGAATTCCCCAAGATGACTGAAGACGGAACATTCGTTATAAATGGAACTGAGCGTGTAGTTGTATCTCAACTTGTCCGCTCACCGGGAGTTATCTTTCAACCTGGAGAACGGTACCGCCTCCGTAATTTATCCAGAAATCAATTAGTAACTGGAACTATTCATCCATACCGAGGTGAATGGATTGAATTTGACGTAGAACAAAAGCCAGGTAAAGACCCAACCGCTGGTACACGTATAGCCCGAAAGAGAAGGCTAAGTATCTTTACACTCATGAGAGCGTTGGGATTTGATGAGGAGAATCACCCAAATTTCCTACCAAGCTTTGTAAAACACTTTGACTTCCTTGAGCCTCAGTATCTTAAAGAACTCGAAAAAGTTTCTGATGAAAATATCCAAGAAGAAGCGTTACTTGAGATCTACAAACGAGTAAGACCAGGTGAGCCTCAGAATCTTGATGCAGCACGAAACTACTTCCGAAACGCATTTTTTGAAAGTAGACGATACGACCTTTCAAGAGTTGGACGCTATAAGTTAAATAGAAAGCTCGGGCCAGAAATAGACAAAATAGAAGAACTCTTCGGAGTTGAGTTAGAAAGGCCAGCCGAGGACGCAACAGTGCTCAGCCCATCCGAGGTAATAGCCACATGCACCTACCTTTTGCATCTCATGAAATTTGAGCCAGGCTACAGGCTAGACGATCAGGATCATTTTGCTAACAGAAGAATTAGAAGTGTTGGAGAATTAATCCAAAATCAAGTCCGTATAGGCCTTTCAAGAATGGAAAGAGTTGTAAGAGAGCGAATGACAACTCAAGATGTTGAAGGTATAACTCCAACATCTCTAATTAATATCCGACCTGTTGTTGCATCAATTAAAGAATTCTTCGGTACTTCGCAGCTATCACAGTTCATGGATCAAGTAAATCCTTTATCTGGACTTACACACCGGAGAAGACTATCAGCGCTCGGACCGGGAGGCTTATCTAGAGAGCGAGCCGGATTTGAGGTAAGAGACGTTCACTTCAGTCACTACGGTCGAATGTGCCCAATAGAGACTCCAGAAGGCCCAAATATTGGTTTGATAGGTGCCCTAGCCAGCTTTGGAAAGGTCAATGATTTCGGATTTATTGAATCCCCTTACCGTGTTGTAAAGAATGGTCGCGTTACAGATGAGGTCAGGTACCTAGCTGCAGACGAAGAAGAGGAATATGTGGTTGCTCAAGCCAATGCGCCTATCGATTCTAAGGGCAATTTCGTGCGCGAAAGAGTGTTAGTTAGAAGATCGCCACAAGCCGCAACTCTTCAAGGATTAAAGACTGCTCTCGAGCAAGAGGTCTTCTTCGGAGCAACAACAGAAATATCTTATGTTGCGCCCGAGGAAGTTCAACTTATGGACGTTTCACCACGGCAGATTGTCTCTGTTGCAACAGCGTTAATTCCATTCCTCGAGCATGATGATGCGAACCGAGCACTTATGGGAGCGAACATGCAACGCCAAGCAGTTCCTCTCCTTCAAGCAGAGGCACCTTATATCGGCACTGGCATAGAGCAAAGAGCAGCATTTGACGCCGCAGACATGATCATTGCGGAGGGTAATGGGGCCATAGCAGAGATAACTGGAAATTCAATCACAGTTGAGTATGAAGCTGAAAAAACGCTTGGCAGAAAAACCTACAAATTGAAAAAATTTCAGCGTTCAAACCAGGATACGTGCATCAATCAAAAGCCATTGATACAAGAAGGAGACCGGATTCGTAAAGGAGATGTGCTCGCTGATGGACCATCAACTGACCTTGGCGAATTAGCACTGGGTAAAAACCTTCTAGTTGCGTTTATGCCCTGGAAAGGTTACAACTTTGAGGATGCCATAATCGTCAGTGAGCGCTTAGTTAAAGATGATGTACTCACTTCAATACACATTCACCAGCACGAAATTGATGCCAGAGACACGAAACTCGGATCCGAAGAGATCACAAGAGATATCCCTAATATTTCAGAGGAAATGCTCGCTGATTTAAATGAAGATGGCATCATCAGAATTGGAGCAGAAGTCGGACCTGGAGACGTCTTAGTTGGAAAAGTTACTCCCAAGGGTGAAACAGAATTAACACCTGAAGAAAGACTCCTTCGAGCAATCTTTGGTGAAAAAGCTAAGGAAGTAAGAAACACGTCACTGGTCGTCCCCCATGGCGAGACAGGAACTGTGATCGCAGTCGATAAATTTGTCAGGGATGGAGAACACGGTGCAGAGCTCCAACCAGGTGTAAATGAACTTGTCAGAGTATACGTGGCGCAGAAACGAAAAATCAGCGTTGGAGACAAGCTTGCAGGAAGACACGGAAACAAAGGTGTTATATCCACAGTCCTTCCTGTTGAAGATATGCCTTTCATGGAAGACGGAACACCAGTCGACATTGTTCTGAATCCTCTCGGCGTACCATCGCGAATGAACATCGGACAAGTCCTTGAGGCTCACCTCGGTTACGCTGCGCGATGGGGTTGGGAAATAAACGGCAATGCGGTAGGCAACGATCCGATCTCTAACACTGCAAGAAAAACACGACCTAGAACTGAGCCATCTAAATTTCTAGCAACGCCAGTCTTTGATGGCGCAAAATGGGACGAAGAAGAGTTAGCTGGGAAACATCCAACAATCCAACAAATCTTTGAAAACCTCAACCCAGAATCAGACAACGGTGAAAGGCTAATAAGGGCCGATGGGAAAGTGCAGCTTTATGATGGTCGGACTGGTTTACCATTTGATAACCCTGTAATGACGGGTTTCATGTATGTCCTTAAGTTGCATCACTTAGTTGATGACAAAATCCATGCTCGGTCAACTGGCCCATACAGCATGATTACCCAACAGCCCCTTGGAGGTAAAGCACAGTTTGGTGGACAACGATTTGGTGAGATGGAAGTGTGGGCGCTTGAAGCTTACGGCGCCGCCTATTGCTTGCAAGAGTTGCTAACAACCAAATCTGATGACGTTCTAGGCCGAATAAAGGTTTACGAATCTATTGTCATGGGTCAAAACATCCCAGAACCTGGAATCCCCGAAAGCTTTAAAGTTCTAGTGAAAGAAATGCAGTCTCTTTGCCTAAACGTTGAGGTCCTAGACCTTGAAGGGGATCAAGTTGAGATGCGCGAAATAGACGAAGATGTCTTCCGAACTAGTGACGGCTTGGGAATTGATATTTCTCGACCCGAACGAGGGTCAGATGAAGAAGATGCAGCCCGAGAAGCCGCTCGTGCAAGCGGAATTCGATAAGGATTTAGGAGAGATATAAGAATGTTAGATGTAAATGAATTCGATCAACTCCGAATAGGACTTGCCTCAGCCGACGCAATCCGCACATGGTCAAACGGAGAGGTTAAGAAACCTGAAACCATAAATTATCGAACACTGAAACCCGAAAAAGATGGGCTCTTTTGCGAGAAAATTTTTGGCCCAACAAAAGATTGGGAATGTGCTTGCGGAAAATATAAAAGGATCCGGTTTAAAGGGATAATCTGTGAGCGCTGTGGAGTAGAAGTAACTCGCTCAAAAGTTCGTAGAGAAAGAATGGGTCATATAGAATTAGCAGCGCCTGCCGTGCATATTTGGTACCTAAGAGGAACAAGGTCTTGGTTGGCTTATCTCTTAATGGGGCTTGAGCCACGTGAAGAGCTGAAAGCTAAACAGCTTGAGAAAGTAATCTATTTTGCGGCAAGCCTTGTCACCTGGGTTGATGTTGACGGGCGCGACGAAGCTCTTGCCGAACTTGAAACCGAAATGCTTGAAGAAAAGGAAGCTATTTATAAGGAGCGGGACGAGAGAATTCAAGAGCTAGATGAGGACCTTGAAGCAGAATTAGCATCTTTAGAAAATGAAGAAGGAAACGAAGCAGAAATCAAAGCAGTCGAGAAGCAATCGAAAAAAGATAAAGAGCTCATAATTGAAGATGCTGAAACAGAAGCTGATTTGTGTGAACGAGCATATGAAGAGTTCCAAGGTCTTTTCCCACGCCAAATTATTGAAGATGAAATGCTTTGGAGAGAACTAGTCGACCGATACAGCGACTATTTTGAAGGCGGAATGGGCGCAGACGCAATCGCCCAACTTGTCGAGAGACTAGATTTTGACGAGGAAGAAGTAAAACTTAGGGAAGCAATTGATCCTCCAGCAGGCCAAAAGCCCCTGTCAGCGCAAAGAAAACAAAAAGCAATCAAACGATTAAAGATTGTCTCTTCATTTAACCGAAGGGATGATCGCGGAAATAGAGTCAATGATCCAAGAGCTATGATACTCGACGTCGTTCCAGTAATTCCGCCTGAACTACGCCC
>DBHP01000100.1:65291-67957 GCA_002295705.1 Candidatus Neomicrothrix sp. UBA825
ATGGTTCAACTTGATGGTGGAAGATTTGCTACATCTGATCTCAACGACCTTTACCGAAGAGTTATCAATAGAAATAACAGGCTCAAGAGACTTTTAGACTTAGGTGCACCAGCAATAATAGTAAATAATGAAAAACGAATGCTTCAAGAAGCAGTTGACGCACTCTTTGACAATGGCAGGCGGGGAAGACCCGTAACAGGTCCAGGAAATAGACCTTTAAAATCCCTGTCCGACATGCTCAAAGGAAAGCAAGGCCGCTTCCGGCAGAATCTGCTAGGTAAGCGTGTAGATTATTCAGGACGTTCAGTCATCGTTGTTGGACCTACCTTGAAACTACATCAGTGCGGGTTACCGAAACTAATGGCGTTAGAACTCTTTAAACCATTCGTTATGCGAACTCTCGTCCATGACAACATGGCACCTAACATCAGGTCAGCTAAACGAATGGTTGAAAGAAGAAGGCCGGCAGTTTGGCCTGTGCTTGACGAAGTGATTAAAGAACACCCAGTGCTGCTGAACAGAGCTCCCACGCTCCATAGGCTTGGTATACAAGCATTTGAACCCGTTCTCGTAGAAGGTAAGGCAATCCAGCTACACCCACTTGTCTGCACTGCGTTCAACGCTGACTTTGACGGTGACCAAATGGCTGTTCATCTGCCACTATCTGCTGAAGCACAAGCTGAAGCACGAGTTTTGATGCTATCTGCCCACAATATTCTCTCTCCAGCTAATGGAAACCCACTTACCGTCCCGACACAAGACATGATAATTGGAGCTTTTTACCTTACTGAACATGTAGAGGGCGAAAAAGGCGAAGGGTCAGTTTTCAGAAGATTAGACCAAGTTGAGAGAGCTATTGAAGCCGGAGAAATTAGCCTTCATGCGCAAATAGAATTTAGGTCACCCAGAACGCAAATCTCAGGCGAAAGTGAAGATGAGAAAGTAAGCTATCTCGCTACTACAGCGGGAAGAGTTTTATTTAACCATGCGCTACCTGAAGATTTCCCATGGGTAAACACAAAGGTCACCAAACGAGAAATGGGCGCCATTGTGGAGCAACTTGCAAGAGAATTTGAAAAAGCGACTGTTGCCACTAGTCTCGACGCTTTGAAGGACCTTTGTTTCCACTGGGCTATGAAATCAGGCGTGACTGTTTCAGTTGATGATGTTAAAACACCATCAACAAAGAAATCAATCCTTGAAAAGCATGAAGCAGAAGCTGAGAAAGTTGAAAAGCAGTTTCGCAGAGGAATTATTACTGACGGCGAGAGAAGACAAAAGGAAGTAGAAATCTGGTCTCTTGCTACTGAAGAAGTTAAAAACGATATGGAGAAAGGACTTCAAGAAGAGTCATTTAATCCTATTGACATGATGGTTGGCTCTGGCGCTCGTGGAAACATGATGCAGGTTCGACAAATTGCCGGAATGCGAGGGCTGGTAGCTAATCCAAGAGGTGATATGATACCGCGCCCAATCAAAAGCAATTTCCGTGAAGGTCTAGCAATGCTTGAGTACTATATAGCTACTCCGGGAGCACGAAAAGGACTAGTTGATACAGCCCTGAGGACCGCTGATTCAGGGTACTTAACAAGACGACTCGTTGATGTATCGCAAGAGGTCATTATCAATACTGATGATCCGTTTGCCGATGGTGCAAAGCCACCTTCAGCATGGATTGAAGATGTCTACCCCGAAGACTACTACGTTGACTCCACCGGGAATTATGTTGGAATTCAACCACAAAATCCCGGTGACGAAAAGAAACGGTCGTATCTTCGTACTCGATTGTATGGCCGTGTATTAGCTGAAGACGTAACCCTTTCAGACGGGACTGTGTTTGATAAAGCGAATATGGTTACCGAAGAGATGATGGATGCTCTAGCTAATGACCCTGAAATCTCAAAGGTCCGTTGTTTAACACCTTTGACAGACGAAAGCGAAACAGGAATTTCTGTAGCGAGCTATGGGATGTCTATGGCTACAGGAGGGTTCATAGAAGTTGGAGAAGCCGTTGGCGTAATAGCTGCACAATCTATTGGAGAACCGGGAACGCAACTAACCATGCGTACATTTCATACAGGCGGTATCGCAGGAAAGGACCTTGCTGGCGGTCTCCCAAGGGTTGTCGAATTGTTTGAAGCAAGAACTCCTAAAGGCGCAGCTTTGCTTGCGAGAACATCGGGAGTTATTCGGATTGATGACGATGGAGGCAGAACTAGGACGGTAACAATTGTCAGTGATGATGGGGAAGAAGATGTCTATGACAAGATAGCTTTAGAAGCTCGCCTCGAAGTTCGAGATGGACAAGAGATCGTAGCTGGAGATCCAATTATTGAAGGACCTCGCGACCCGAAAGAATTGCTAGAAATACGAGGAATGCGAGAGACGCAAAGATACCTAGTAGACCAAGTACAAGGTGTTTATAGAGACCAAGGTGTTTCAATTCATGATAAGCATATCGAGTTAATAGTCCGACAGATGACTCGTCGAGTACTCGTGAATGATGCTGGTGATTCCAGCTTCCTTCCAGGCGAAAGTATTGATGGCCGAGCATACGTCGAGGCAAATAGAAAACTTGTGGCAGAAGGTAAAGAGCCTGCAAAAGCAAGGCCTCAGTTGATGGGAATTACCAAAGCTTCGTTAGCAACAGATTCATGGCTTTCAGC
>DBHP01000100.1:68288-69822 GCA_002295705.1 Candidatus Neomicrothrix sp. UBA825
GCATCATTCCAAGAAACAACTAGAGTTCTTACTGAAGCTGCTATTGAATCTAAATCCGATAATCTAATCGGGCTCAAGGAAAATATCATCATAGGTAAATTAATACCAGCTGGTACTGGGCTTCCAAGTTATAGGGATTTCTCAGTAGAAACACCTGAGTATCAGCCGATGGAATTCTATTCTTCAGATGACGATGATGACGATTTCGCAGATTTTCTTGCCCAACAGGATATTTATCAAGAAGTTGAAGAGGATCCTGAAACCGATATATCAGAGGAAGTCATAGGATAATTTCGAGGCCTCAAATTGTCTTACAAGATGGTTTCAGGTTTCGAAAAGAAGTTGAAGAACATTGGAATTATGAGTGGACCTTCCGGAAAGACCCCCTAGGCTTAAATGCTGATTGATAATTATACGAACATGAGTAAAAGCTCACGGAGATAAAATTGCCAACGATACAACAACTTGTAAGAAAAGGAAGAGAGTCAAAGTTCCGTAAGGAAAAGACTCCAGCTTTGAAGGGAGCTCCCCAACGTAGGGGAGTATGCACTCGTGTTTATACCGCTACCCCAAAGAAGCCAAATTCTGCTCTGCGGAAGGTAGCAAGGGTTAGATTAACCAGCGGCGTTGAAGTGACTGCCTACATTCCTGGCGAAGGACATAACTTGCAAGAGCACTCTATAGTGTTAGTTCGTGGTGGTCGTGTCAAAGATTTGCCTGGAGTTCGTTATAAGGTCGTTAGAGGAACATTGGATACTGCATCAGTTCGTGACCGAAAGCAGTCAAGAAGCCGATACGGTGCGAAGAAGGATTAAGATTAATGCCTAGAAAAGGACCCCCAGCACGCCGCTATCTTCAGCCGGATCCGATATATAAATCAGTTCTTGTAACACAATTGGTAAACAAAATACTGCAAAGAGGGAAACGCTCTGTCGCAGAAAAAATAGTTTATGAAGCCTTGTCATCAATTCAAGAGAAGACTGGATCTGACCCAATCGATACTCTAAAGCGAGCAATAGACAATGTCCGCCCACAACTTGAAGTTAGAAGTCGACGCGTCGGTGGAGCAACTTATCAAGTGCCAGTTGAAGTTCGACCAAGAAGAGCAACCACGCTAGCAATACGATGGATGGTAGGTTTTGCTCGTGACCGAAGAGAGCGAACTATGGCAGAGCGTCTAGCAAACGAATTACTAGACGCTTCTAATGGAATAGGTGCAACTGTAAAACGTCGAGAAGATACACATAAAATGGCAGAAGCTAATAAGGCTTTTGCCCACTATCGCTGGTAATTCAATCTAGAATTAGAGATTGAAAATCTAGAATTAGAACCGGACCACTAAACGAAAGAGTAAAGCGAATACTGAAATGGCACGTCACCCCCTAGAAAAGACACGAAACATCGGAATCATGGCTCACATTGATGCCGGCAAAACAACAACAACAGAAAGAATTCTCTACTACACAGGAAGATCTTACAAAATAGGTGAAGTCCATGATGGTGCAGCAACTATGGACTGGATGGAACAAGAGCA
>DBHP01000100.1:70147-74282 GCA_002295705.1 Candidatus Neomicrothrix sp. UBA825
GAGCAAGAAAGAGGTATTACTATCACCTCAGCTGCTACTACTTGTTACTGGAATGACCATCGAATCAATATTATTGACACTCCAGGGCACGTTGATTTTACTGTAGAAGTAGAGCGATCACTTCGGGTGCTTGATGGAACTGTTGCTGTCTTTGACGGGGTTGCAGGAGTTGAACCCCAATCTGAGACAGTTTGGAGACAAGCAGAAAAGTACAGTGTCCCAAGAATGTGTTTTGTCAACAAAATGGACAGAACTGGTGCAGACTTTTTCTTTGTGCTCGACACTATTAAAGAACGACTGACCGATAACTACGTTGTCTTACAATTACCTATAGGAGCTGAGTCAGAATATCAAGGAGTCATTGATCTCTTATCTATGAAAGCCCTCATATGGCAAGGCGAAGACCTAGGTGCTTCATGGGATGAAGTTGATATCCCAGAAGAGTATGTTGATCAAGCTCAAGAGTATCGAGAACTGATGCTTGATAAGCTTTCCGAATTTGATGAGGTAATCATGGAGAAGTACCTCGAGGATGAGGAAATATCAATTGATGATTTAAAGAGTGCTATCCGTGAAGGAACTCTCAACCATGAACTGGTCCCAATCCTCAATGGGACGGCGTTTAAGAATAAGGGAGTTCAACCGCTACTTGATGCTGTTGTTGATTACCTACCCTCTCCCTTAGACATCCCTGAAATTAAGGGAACGAGCGTAAAAGGTGATGAGGAGCTAACCAGAAGACCCTCGGACGATGAACCTTTCGCTGCTTTGGCATTTAAAATTATGACAGATCCGCACGTCGGAAGACTAGCGTTCTTCAGGGTTTACTCAGGTTCGTTGGAGAAGGGTTCGCAAATATTAAATACGAGAACAGGCAACAAAGAGAGAATGGGGCGGATTCTTGAGATGCATGCCAATGATAGAGAAGACGTTGATGCCGTTTATGCGGGTGATATTATGGCCGCAATCGGGATTAAAGATGTCAGGACTGGCGATTCATTAGTAGCGATAGATAAACCAGTCATACTTGAAGAAATGACGTTCCCAGATCCGGTGATTGATGTGGCCGTAGAACCAAAATCAAAAGCGGATCAGGAGAAATTATCCAAAGCGCTTATGGCACTTTCGCAAGAGGATCCAACTTTCCGTGTGCAAACGGATCAAGAAACAGCTCAGACCATTCTCTCGGGAATGGGCGAATTACATCTAGAAGTACTCGTTGATAGAATGCTTCGTGAATTCAATGTTGATGCAACAGTAGGTAAGCCCCAAGTTGCGTATCGAGAGACAATTACCAAACCTATAACAACCACATATACCCACAAAAAACAAACAGGTGGCTCGGGTCAATTCGCTGAGGTTGAAATTGATGTGTCGCCAGCGACCCCAGGAGAAGGCTACTCCTTCGATGATAATATTTCCGGGGGAAGAATTCCTAAAGAATATATTCCTGCCGTAGATGCAGGGATCAAAGAAGCAATGACCTCTGGAGTCCTAGCAGGATTTCCTGTGGTGGATGTTCATGTAGAACTTAATGATGGGAAATTCCATGATGTTGACTCTTCGGATATGGCTTTTAAAATTGCTGGAACAATGGCATTTAAAGAAGCGGCTCGTAAAGCAAAGCCCGCTCTATTGGAACCAATCATGGCTGTGGAGGTGGTAACTCCCGATGATTACCTAGGTGGAGTCGTGGGAGATTTAAATAGTCGCAGAGGTCAGGTCCAAGGAACTGAGCAGCGAGGAACTAATCAGGTTGTGAACGCTTTGGTTCCCTTGTCTGAGATGTTTGGTTATGTAGGTGACCTACGAACCATGTCGTCAGGTAGGGCGAACTACACGATGCAATTTGATTCGTACCAACAAATGCCAGCAAATGTGCAAGAAGAAGTAGTAACTCGACTCAGAGGTGAGTGAGTTTTGTTTCTTGCCCGTAAGATGGTCTAGGCGCTTTTTACAAAAATTAGTTGTTGTACAGAGTGCAATCATTACAATAGAGAGAACCGGAACAACCGGAAGATAGAAAGAAACTTGAGGAAAGATAATGGCTAAGGAGACGTTCGAACGAACTAAACCTCACGTGAACGTGGGGACGATGGGTCACATTGATCATGGAAAAACCACCTTGACAGCAGCTATAACAAAGGTTCTAAGCGACAATGTAGACGGTAGTGCGTTCACCGAATTTGAAAACATTGATAAAGCTCCAGAAGAACGTGAACGAGGTATAACGATTAATGTTGCTCACGTCGAGTACGAGACTGACAACAGGCATTATGCGCACGTTGATATGCCCGGACACGCTGACTACATCAAAAACATGATTACAGGAGCAGCTCAGGTAGATGGTGCAATTCTTGTTGTTTCAGCAGCTGATGGACCCATGCCTCAAACTCGTGAGCATGTCCTCTTAGCTCGACAAGTTGGTGTTCCAAAAATTATTGTTGCTCTCAATAAAGTTGACATGGTTGATGATGAAGAATTATTAGAACTCGTAGAAATGGAAGTTAGGGAACTACTAGATGAATACGATTTCCCTGGTGATGACACTCCGATTTATCCGGTTTCAGCTCTAAAAGCTCTTGAGGGCGATGCTGATGCAGCAAATCAAATTCTTGAACTAATGAGTCAAGTAGATGAATATATCCCTCTTCCTGATCGTGATGTTGACAAACCATTTCTCATGCCGATTGAAGATGTTTTCTCTATTACGGGTCGCGGCACTGTCGTCACTGGAAAGGTTGAGCAAGGAAAAGTCCATACCGGTGATGAAATAGAAATAATTGGTATCAAGGAAACCCAAACAACTACATGTACAGGGGTTGAAATGTTCCGTAAGTTGCTCGACGAAGGGCAGGCCGGTGACAATATTGGTGCACTCCTGCGCGGAATTGATAAGGAAGAAGTAAATCGCGGTCAAGTCCTAGCTGCACCAGGAAGTATCACTCCACATACAAAATTTGAAGCAGAGGTCTATGTGTTGTCAAAAGAAGAAGGTGGACGGCATAAACCATTCTTCTCAAACTACCGACCTCAGTTTTATTTCAGAACCACAGATGTCACTGGAACCATCAATCTTCCTGACGGAACAGAAATGTGTATGCCTGGTGACAACACTAAGATGGAAGTAGAACTAATTGCCCCAATCGCCATGGATGAAGGTTTACGTTTCGCTATTCGCGAGGGTGGACGAACAGTCGGTGCTGGCGCAGTAACAAAGATTATCGAATAGGTTCTACCTCATGGCAGCAGGACAAAAGATAAGAATTCGGCTAAAAGCCTACGACCATGAGGTAATTGATCAGTCAACACGAAAAATAGTTGAAACTGTCAAAAGGACTGACGCCAATATCAGGGGTCCGATTCCTTTACCAACAGATAAGCACAGGTTTACTGTTATTAGGTCACCCCACAAGTACAAGGACTCGAGAGAGCATTTTGAGATGCGCATCCACAAACGTTTGCTAGATATTCTCAACCCCTCTGCAAAGACAGTGGACTCTCTTCAACGACTTGACTTACCAGCTGGCGTCGATATTGAGATAAAGATCCAGCAATCCTAGTTATTTGTTCTAACGAACCGAATCCAAGAGAGATTGTTAAATAACGTAACATTTAGGATTGCGTGTTGGTGCTCACTTCATATCTAGATATGCTTGAACGCCGTGCGACAAAGCTATAGTCGCACGTCTGAGAAAGCCATAGTTTCTATGGAACTACTCAGCGCAGCATAACGGTGAGTGAAACACCTAACAAATAAGTACACGAGAGATTGAGGATTCCTCATGGCAGGAAAAGCGATCGTCGGCCGGAAGGTCGGGATGACACAAATATGGAACGAAGAGAATCGTGTTATACCTGTAACTGTACTAGAGGTTAGTCCCTGTAGAATCGTGCAAATCAAGACACCTCAGACTGACGGGTACAGTGCTTTACAAGTTACTCAAGGAGAAGTAGCAGAGAAGAATCTAAACCAACCCCAAATAGGGCACTTTGACAAAGCTGGAGTAGAGCCCGGAAGAAGGCTCTTAGAATTACGTTTAGACGACACCGACGGCTATGAAATTGGCCACGAAATCTCTGCAGATATTTTTTCCGAGGGCGAAATGGTTGACGTCACCTCAGTGAGCAAAGG